>JADGHK010000250.1 GCA_019686145.1 Bryobacteraceae bacterium
CTGTTGAGCTGGCGGCATCGGAGGCTGAATTGGAACGGCGGCTGGACACCTACATCGCGAGCGTGGGCATGGTGACCGAGGCGGAGAATGCGCTCAAAATGCTTCTCGCGCCCGGCAAAGACTCGCCGTTGTGGAGCGACGAGATTGTGCCGCTTGACGACAGTCGCGACGCCGAGGCGCCAATCGTCGAAGACCTGCGGGAGGCGATCGCCCAGGCCGTGGCCAAACGGCCGGAGCTGCAATCCGTCGGACTGCAGAAAGAGGTCAACAACATTGAGCGCGAGCTGAATTCGAATCAAACCAAGCCGGAAATCAATCTGGTCGGAGCCTACATCAACTCAGGCCTGGGTGGGACGGTCGCCTCCACCAGCAACCCGTTCAGCGCCCAGAACGAGGCCCTCTATCAGCGGCTGAATCAACTGTCGGTTGCCGCAGGGTTGCCTCCGCTGCCAGCGCCGGCTCTCGGCGCTCTACCCGACAAGCTCGTCGGGGGATACGGCACGGCCCTGTCGAACATGTTCGGCGGCAACTTCCAAACCTACCAGGCCGCTTTGGTGTTCGACTTTAACATCCGAAACCGCACTGCGGAGGCCAACCTGGCAAAGACGGCGATTGCCGACCGGCGCCTGGAGCTGGAGCGAGCCAGAACCGAGCAGGCGATAGCGGCCCAAGTCCGCAATGCTCTGCAAGCGCTGGAGACAGCCCGGCAGCGCATTGCCGCAGCCAGAGCCAGCGAGCGCGCCGCCAGGGAGAAGCTGGAAAGTGAAACACGGCTTTTCCAGAACGGCGAATCCACCAACTTCTTGGTCCTGACGAGGCAAAACGAGTATTCGGAGTCCCGGCGACGCGTGGTCCTTGCGCGTTTGGATCACAATCGGGCCGTCGCGCGTCTCGAGCAGGCCCTCGGCACTACGCTCGAACGGCACCAGATCTCTATCGACTGAATCTCTATCGACTCACGGTTTCCATCTTCCCTCGATAGCGGCGGCATCTCCCCTCTTCTCCCCACGAGAGCCGCCGCTTTTTTTTGGCTTCCGCCATGGGCTTCAGCGGAAAATTCTCGCATACAACACGCATCCTGGTGTAAAACAAGTTCAAGGTTACTTGTTGCTGAGGAAAACCTGTGCATTTCTGCGAACCAGCCGGCTTTCCTGAGAGGTAAGCCCTTTGAATTGAGTACGTCTCAAATCCACAGGGAGTCCGGCTTTTCGCGTCTTCCTATGCACAAGCTAAGTAGCAGATATGTCGCGCCAAAGTGGCGGACTTGTCAAACGATTGTCAGCGCCGTAGCTTAAAAGGTTTCCCCATGGCGTCATTCGATCTGGCCTTTGAAAAAGGTCTCCCGGCAAATCTTGATGCAGAGCGATTCGTCCTTGGAGCAATCCTCATGGATGACTCAAACTACATCCCGGTAGCCGCGATGCTTCAGCCCGACGACTTCAGCCTGGAGAAGCATCGCCGCATCTTTGAGCGGATGGGTGATCTGGCGGGCCGCGGCGAAAAGATCGACCGCGTTACCGTGGCCAATGAGCTGATGCGCCACAGCGAGCTGGAATCCTGTGACGGGCTCGCCTACCTCGTCTCGCTCGACGACGGTCTGCCTCAGATCTACAACCTCGACAGCTACGTAAGAATCGTCAAGGATAAGAGCCTGCTGAGGCGGATCATCTTCTCCTCGCAGAGTCTCATCAACCGGTGCCTGGTAGGCGAAGAGAATCCGGATGACATTCTGGCGAGCGCGGAAGAGAACCTGTTCAAACTGGGCGAATCTCGCGTCGCGAACACGCTGAAAAACCCCGAGCAGATTATTAGCGAGTACCAGGGAGGCATCAATGCCTTCCTCGACCCAAGCCGCCGCATTAAAGGCATCAGCACCGGCTTCGCCAAGTTCGATGAGATGACGGGCGGTTTGCATGAGGGGGAGCTGTTCATTCTCGCGGCTCGTCCTTCAATGGGAAAGACCGCGCTGGCTCTGAACATCGGTTACCATGTCGCAACCAAGGTGAGGCTGCCGGTCGCCATCTTTTCCCTCGAAATGTCGGCCGAGTCCCTCCTTGTTCGCATGGTTTGCGCCGGGGCCCGGGTCGATCAGCAGAAGTTCCGGGCTGGATTCCTGAACCAGGAGGAGCGAAGGCGCCTGCAGGTCGCCGCTTCGGAGCTGGTCGAAGCGCCCTTGTTCATCGACGATACAGCCGGGGTCGGCCTCATGGATGTTCATTCCAAACTCCGCCGGCTGAAAGCCGAGGTTGGGCTTGGCCTCGTGATTATCGACTACTTGCAGCTGATGAGCGGGCGAGGGCGATTCGAGAATCGGAACGCAGAGGTCAGCGCGATATCGCGAGGCTTGAAGCTGCTCGCCAAGGAACTCCGCTGTCCGTTCCTTGTGCTGTCCCAGCTCAGCCGGGCCCCGGAGACACGCCCCGGAGACCACAAACCGCAGCTCAGCGACCTCCGCGAATCAGGCTCGATTGAGCAGGACGCGGACCTTGTCGGCTTCATCTACCGCGAAGAGGTCTATAAACCGGACCGGGAAGACCTGCGCGGGCTGGCGGATCTGATCATCGCGAAGCAGCGCAACGGCCCGATCGGCAAGGTTCCGCTCGTGTTCCTCCGCGAGTTCACCAAGTTCGAGAACCGGACCACGGATCTCGAATATCCGGACGAGGAGTAAGCTCTACTCGCCCGAAGTGCCCGTCTGGTGGAGCGCCGCGCACCGCTCCTTCAGGCGTTCCTCCATCTCGCGGATCGCCTTTGCAAGCTCCTCGGGGCTGCTGACGCGGAAGACTTTTCCCTTCAGACGCCTGGTCAGCTTCTCGATCGTGTCCTGGATGAAGAGGCGAGGATAGTAGTCCTGGCGCAGGTAGAAGACGAGCGGTTTGGGCTCGGAGACGTCATCCAGAATCGACTCGGAGACGTTGGATTCGTCCAGGAACTTGGGGCCAACGAAGACGACGGCGTCCGGTGGTTCGGGCGACTTCAACTCTCTCTTCAGCAGGTTCGCAAGGAGCTCTACGTCCCCGGTCGGCCGCTCGAGAACCTGCAGGTCAATCGTGCCCAGCTCGAGCTCGTCGAGGCGGTCCGCAAGCTTCGTAAACTCCTTCATGTCGAGGCGTTCGGTGTGGAACAGTTCCTTCTGCTGATTCAGGTTGAAAGCCGTGACCGAGGTCTCGACAAACGGAGTCTCTTCGAGCAGAGAAATCAACATCGCGACGAGCAGCGACTGGTCAACCCGAGTCAACGTATGTCCGAGCAGGCGAGTGGGCGCGGCATGCAGCATCAGCGCAACACGAAACGGACGGTTTTCCCGGGATGCCGTCTCGCCCCACTGATCCAGCTGCATCGAGGTAACGGTCCCGGGCGCAAGGGGCTGAGGCCGGTCCTTATCCTTCACACGGACCTTCACGGACCACTCCTTGCGGCAGGCTCTGCCGCGATGGTCTCTGAGCAGCCAGTCCACGTGGTATTCCCCTTCGCCAGCAAAGAATCCGCCGTCGGCGACTGCCAGAAGTTTCGAATTCACGTTCGACGGGATCTTGCCGATTCGCAGCGTCTGACGGAAATAGTCCGGCTGCCCTCCCTGTTTCGGTGTCACCCGGAACATCGTAGTTAGCACGGTTCCGGCCGGATCCAATTCCGACACCGGTACAGCCGCTTCATAGGTTGCGAGGTGACGAAATGAATACGTTAACCTTGGCTTCCCAACCTGAACCCGGCAATCCAGGCTTTCGGCGGCGCTGTCGGCGAGTGCCCGGTCGAACTCCTCGATTACGCGGCGGTTATGGTTCGTGTCGGGGCGAATCGCTCGCTGAGCCTGTGATACGGTGGGCAGAACTACTGCAAGGAGTGCGAAGCGAAACATCACGGGAAACATACGCGAACCCGCTTCTTTTCTCATCTTACTCTCTCTACTTTCGATAACAACTGGAAGCAGGAGATCTGCTACGCCCAAAACTTACCGGAAACCGGTAGATTTTTCACTCTCAGGTACCCGGTCCTTGAATCCCGGACACCCACTTGGACGTCGAAAATAGTGTGACGTCGAAACAACAATCCGCAAGGGCTCGACTGGAGCAGGGCTTTCAGATTCTGGAGGCAATCCGGCGCCGGAGGCTCCGCAAGAAATCTCCCGAGCTAGGCGCGTCCATCGAGCGCTTCATTATTCAGCGCGAGCTTGACGAACTGGAGGCGGATTGGAAGGTCCATCCTCCTCTCAGCATCGGCCCCGATTCCGAGTAGCTGCCACATTCGAGGAGCCGTCTCTGGGATCATGAAATGGAATGGTTCCGGATACTGCTGTCTTCGAAGCGGAGCTCGAATCGGTTCTCCCCGCTGATCTCAGCCACCGCGCTCGCGTCGTGGGAGCCTGCGCGCTCCACCTTCGTCTCGTCGCTGAAGTGAACGAATACATGAATCTGACGCGCATCAGTACGCCGCGCGAGGCGGCCATCAAGCACGTGTTGGATTCGATCATGCCGTGGCCGAGGATCCGAGATGCGCGCACCATCCTTGATATCGGGAGCGGCGCGGGATTTCCCGGCATTCCGCTAGCCCTGGTCTTTCCGGACCGGCAGTTCATCCTCACTGAATCGATCGGGAAGAAAGCTGCATTTCTTGACCGCGCGGTTCAAGCGCTTGAGCTACCCAATGTGGAAATCCGTGCAGAACGAACCGAGGATGTGTTGCGTGGCTTGCGGGTAGATCTTGCGATTGCCCGCGCGGTCGCCCGGACTGCAAAACTGCTTCGCACACTGGCCCCTGTCAGAAACAAGATCGGCAGGCTTCTCCTATACAAGGGACCGGATGCCGACCAGGAACTATCCGAGGCGGCTCCGGAACTCCGCCGGCTGCATCTCAAAGCCGAAATTCCCCTTCGCTACGAGCTTCCTGATTCCAGCGGACTCCGCT
>JADGHK010000251.1 GCA_019686145.1 Bryobacteraceae bacterium
GGGCCGGCTTCTGGCTCTTCGCCGGCTACTTCCTTCAGACTGCCGGCCTGCGCCTGACAACGCCATCCAAGTCTGCCTTCCTGACCGGGCTCTATATTGTCCTGGTACCTTTGCTTGGTTCGCTCGTCTATCGAAAAGAGCTTCATCCTTTTGAGCTGCTTGGGGCGGCGCTGGCTACAGCGGGCATGGCGCTGATGACCTCGCCCGGCTGGCAATTTCAAATTGGGCTGGGGGATCTGCTTACCATTGGCTGTGCAGTCGCCTTCGCAGCTCATATGCTGGTGCTCGAGCACTACGCACGGCTGATCCGGCTGGAGAGCCTGGCGGTTGTGCAATTGGCGACGGTCGCCGCCGGTGCGGGGATGCTTTGCTGGTGGGTGGAGACGCCGAAATTCGTATGGAGTTCGAAATTAGTCGTTGCTCTGGCGGTTACCGGTCTGATTGCCACAGCGCTGGCATTCATGCTGCAAACGTGGGCGCAAGCGCGAACCACCGCCACACGAGCAGCATTCATCTTCGCCCTCGAACCCGTATTCGCCGGCGTCACGTCCGCAGTTGCGGGGGAAGAATCTTTTTCCGCGGAGATGTTGGCCGGAGCCGTTTTCATTTTGAGTGGCATTGTACTTGCACCATTGAAACGGGCAGGCTACGGCAAACATCCATCGAAATAGCTCCCTCTGAGCCCGTAGCGTCAAGTCGCAATGGCCCAAAGGGGCCGTATAATAGCTGGTTAGGTACCTAATCGGGGAGGAATTAGGAATCCCATGCGATTTCTCACCACACTGCGCGGCCAAAAGCTGCTCTCTCTAACGTTGTTGCTGTTCACGCTCTCCATCGGCATCCTGATAGGCACGCTGATGAACTCCGGCGTCAACGCGGCCAAAGGGCAGACGGTAGCTCCCGACGCAACACCGCTCACGATCCCGAGTCCGGTTAAGCTTTCCAACGAGTTCACAAAGTTGGCAAAGATGATGGAGCCGACCGTCGTCTTCATCAGCACCGACTATACGCCGAAGTCGTCGACGCGCCGAAATCGCCCCCCCGAGAGTGACGAAGACGAGGACGGCCTGGATCTCTTCAGGCGCTTCTTCCGCGGCCCCGTACCAGATCTTGAGCAGCGTCCTTTCCGCAGGGAAGGCACCGGGTCTGGCTTCGTCGTGGATAAGAATGGGTACATCATCACGAACTATCACGTTGTCGAGAAGGCCGATCATATTAAGGTACGGCTGCGTGGAAATCGGACGGAATATCCTGCTCGTTTGATCGGATCGGACTACGAAACCGATCTCGCCGTCCTGAAGATTGACGTCGGCCATCCATTACCGGTCGCCAAAATTGGGAACTCCGACTCCGTGCAGGTTGGTGATTGGGCGGTCGCCATTGGCTCGCCGTTCGGTCTTGAAACCACCGTCACGGCTGGCATCGTGAGCGCGACTGGCCGCGACGTCGGTCCGCACCAGTTCCAGCGGTTCATCCAGACGGACGCCGCGATCAATCCTGGAAACAGCGGCGGCCCGCTGGTCAATATCAATGGCGAGGTCATCGGCGTGAACACGATGATCGCCACGCAGAGCGGCGGCTACCAGGGCATCGGGTTTGCCTTGCCGGTCAACACCGCGGTGAAGGTCTACAACCAGATCATCCAGAATGGCCGGGTGACCCGAGGCTCGATCGGCATCACTTTCAATAACAACATCAAGCCCGAAGTCCTGAAGGCTCTCGGATTGAAGAATGGCGTCATCGTCGACGAGGTCACGCCCGGCGGACCGGCAGAGAAGGGCGGCCTGAAGCGCGAGGACGTCCTGCTCGCGCTGAACGGCGTACCCATCAAAGATGGCGACGATCTTGTGAACCGCGTATCGGACATGCCGATCGGGAGCGAAGTTACGATCACGATCGATCGGGATGGCAAAACGATGGAGAAGAAAGTCGTCATCGGCGATCGTGCGGAGGTCCACAAGAGCAACCCCCGGCTGGGCTTTGTCGAGGAAGAGACTGAAGAGCCTGGAAAGCCTGAGGTAACGCAGTCCCGCTTCGGCATCGGCATCCGCAGTCTGACCGAAACCGATCGCGAGAACCTCGGGTTCAAAGAGAACGGTGTCCTCGTCACCAGCGTGGAAGAGGACTCGTTTGCGGAATCGATTGGAGTTCGCGAGCGCGATATTCTCGTCTCCATCAATCGTCAACCGGTGGCCTCTGTCGATGACGTCAGGCGAATTCAGAGCACGCTGAAGCCCGGTGACGCGGTGGCGTTCCGGGTGATGCGGCAGAATCCGCTCGGCGGTCGCCGCGGTACGCCCGAAGACAGCTGGGTGGGCATCTACCTCGGCGGAACACTCCCGACGCGCTAGAGGGAAAAAGGAAACTACGGAAGGCGGGTCGTTGAAGGACCCGCCTTTTCTCTTGATAGGTAAGCAAGGTAGGCGTGATAGGAATTGCACACAGCTTCTCTCTGATTCTGCTTATCGGGACAACGATTTTGTTTTCGTTTACGGACGTTCTGCCGAGGGCGGAAGCGGCTGGAAAGCGCACCTCATCAACCGCCTCCTCCAGGAAGTCCTCCTCCAAGCAGAAGAAATCGGTAAGGGCGCCTTCGAGCAGGAAAAAGTCCGCTGCGTCGGCGAGACGCAGCAAAAACCCAACGAGGAGCGCGCGACGAGGACCGCCGGTTCAGCAGGAGCCTACAAGAGAGCGCTACAAGGAGATTCAGCAGGCGCTGGCGGAGAAGGGGTACTTCAACGGCGAGCCCAATGGCATCTGGGGGCCGGAATCCGTCGAGGCGATGCGCCGTTTCCAGGAGGACCAGGATCTGGTGGCGAACGGCAAAATTACAGCGCTGTCGCTGATTTATTTGGGACTTGGACCGAAGCGAGACGTGCCAGGTCAGACGAAGATTGAGCAACAAGAACCATGATTATCGGCGTCCCCAGGGAAGTAAAGGATAATGAGACGCGCGTCGGACTGGTTCCGAGCGGCGTCAGCGCATTAGTAGAAGCAGGGCATGAGGTGATCGTCCAGACACGGGCTGGCACGGGCAGCTCGATTCCGGACGAGGAATACATGGAGGCCGGAGCGCACATCTCCGCCACGCCCAATGAGGTGTGGTCGGCCTCCGACATGATCGTGAAAGTGAAAGAACCTCAGCCGTCCGAATACGCGCATCTTCGGCCGGGCCTCATTCTCTTCACCTATTTGCACCTTGCTCCGCTTCCAGAGCTGACCCAGGTGCTCCTCGATCGCAGGGTGACGTCGATTGCGTATGAAACCATTCGCGAAGCCGACAATTCGTTGCCTCTGCTGACGCCGATGAGTGAAGTTGCGGGAAAGATGTCAGTGCAGGTGGGCGCCCAGTATCTGGAAGCGCCAAACGGAGGGCGCGGCATTCTCTTGGGAGGCATTCCAGGTGTCCGCCCGGCCAATGTCGTCATCTTGGGCGGGGGCGTTGTCGGGCATAATGCGGCGAAGGTCGCCCTTGGCCTCGGCGCGAATGTCACGATCATCGACCGCAACCTGAATCGGCTGCGCGAGCTGGAGGACATCTATAACGGTCAAGTGACCACGCTGGCGTCGAACACGTTTGCCGTCCGCGACTCTGTGCGGCAAGCCGATCTCGTCATCGGAGCAGTCCTGATTCCTGGCGCTTCCGCTCCCAAAGTAGTTCGCCGGGATATGATTTCGCTGATGAAGCGCGGCGCAGTGATGGTGGACGTCGCGATTGACCAGGGCGGCTGCTTTGAGACTTCCCGTCCAACGACTCACACCGATCCGATCTACTTCGTCGACGGAGTCCTTCACTACTGCGTGTCGAACATGCCGGCTGCTGTTCCGCACACATCGACGCTGGGCTTGACGAACGCCACGTTCCCGTATGTGCTGGAACTCGCCAACAAGGGATTTGCACGGGCGTGCGAGGAGAACCCGGCGCTTCGCGAGGGTGTGAACACCTATCAGGGGCAGGTGACCTATCCGGCGGTAGCCGAGTCGCAGAACCGTTCATGGAAGGAACTCGAAGCCGTCCTGTAAAATCAGTCTGAACCGCACGGTTCCCTTTCTATGCGGCTGAAGGACAAGATCGCCATAATCACGGGCGGCGGTAAGGGCATTGGTCGCGCCGTGGCGGAGGCGTTTACTGCGGAGGGAGCGTCGGTGGCGATCACGGACGTGGATGCCGCTGCTCTGCAGTCGGCCGCCGACGCGCTCTGCGGCGACGTCGTGATCCTGGAAAACGATGTCTCCGATATTGACTCACACGCGCAACTGCTGGACACAGTTGTGAACATATGGGGGCGCATCGACGTCCTTGTGAACAACGCAGGCATCGAAATCTCCCAGCCCATTCTTGAAGCCTCTCCGGATGCTTGGGACAAGCTGTTCGGCACCAACCTGCGGGGTCCCTTCTTCCTGGCGCAGCGTGTCGCGAAGCAGATGATCGCCAGCGGCAACAAGGGCTGCATCGTCAACATCGCGAGCGTGCACGATCAGACGCCGCTTTGGGAGAGCGGCGTTTACAGCATTACGAAAGCGGGAATGGGGATGGTAACGAAAACTCTCGCGCTGGAACTGGCGCCGTTTGGGATTCGCGTGAACTCCGTCTCCCCCGGCGCCATTGCGACGCCAATGAACCAGCCCCTGCTGTCCGATCCGGAGAAACTAGCCCAAACGGAAAAAACGATCCCTCTCGGACGGATTGGTCTGCCGCGCGAGGTTGCGCGGGCGGCTGTGTTTCTTGCTTCCGACGAGGCCAGCTACGTCACTGGCGCCACTCTGTATGTGGATGGCGGGCTGCTGCTGCGGACCTAGCCGATTCCAAGGAAACGCCGCGCCTCCGATTCCAGCCCCGGAGCACAGCACACGCAGTTGCCTCCGTAGATGCTCGACCCTCCGTCGTAGTTGAAGAAGCGG
>JADGHK010000252.1 GCA_019686145.1 Bryobacteraceae bacterium
GAAGGGCTTTCGCCTCGAGAGCTCCAGGTTCTGCGTCTGGTAGCCGAGGGGAAGACCAGCAAGGAGATCGCCGTTGTGCTCGACCTGGGCCTCCAGACCGTCCGCAGCTACCGGAAGACTATGATGAAGAAGCTTGGCGTCAATAATGTAGCAGGCCTTACACAGCTCGCGTTAGCCACCGGGCTCACTCATCTCGCCGTCAGGGAGACAAGGGGATGATGGAAACGCCCTGGGGAAATCTTTCGGTTTCCGACGCTCATATTCATTTCTTTTCCCACAGGTTCTTTTCAATATTAGCGAACCAAAAAGGCGGCCTTACGGCGGAAGAGCTCGGCCCGCTGCTCGAATGGGACATCCCCGCCCCGGACCCGGCGGCTTTGGCAGCGCAATGGGTGCGCGAACTTGATCGTCACGGCGTCGACAAGGCGGTCCTGATTGCAAGCCTGCCCGGCGATGAAGACTCCGTCGTCGCTGCGGTCCGATGCCATGGCAACCGATTCCACGGTTACTTCTTCCTGAACCCTCTCGAAAACGGGGCCCCAACCGTCCGGCGGGTCATCGGCGCGGGGCTCCACGGAGTTTGCCTCATCCCCGCGATGCACCGGTATTCGCTGCACAATCCCGCGCTGCAGGATGTCTTCCAGACAATCGCGGAACATCCAGGGACGATCGTGTTTGTCCATTGCGGTGTGCTCACCGTGGGCGTACGGCAGAAGCTCGGTCTCCCTTCCCACTTCGACCTTCGCTTTTCCAATCCCCTGGACCTCCATGCGATTGCCCTTCGCTACCCGAACCTGCGCTTTGTTATTCCTCACTTCGGCGCCGGGTTTTTTCGAGAGGCGCTGATGCTTTGCGACCTCTGCCCGAACGTTTACCTGGAGACTTCGAGCTCGAATCGATGGATGCACTATGAGCCTCAGGACATCTCGCTGGCTCAGGTATTCAAGCGTGCTCTTGACGTAGCGGGACCGGACCGGCTCCTGTTCGGCACCGACTCCTCATTTTTCCCGCGCGGCTGGAATTACCCGATTTTTCAAGCTCAGGTAGAAGCCCTTCGCGAAATCGGCGTCAGCAGCACAGATGCGGCGAAGATTTTTGGGGGCAACCTGAACCGTTTGCTGGCAAGCAGGTAGGATTTCCGAGAGAAATCGCCCTCATTTCTCCCACAACTAATTCTGTATCGGACAAAAATCGGGGAAAACAGGTTTGCCAGATTCTGATCAACGCTCTGCCTGGACCCGCCTCGATTGCCCTGCCATGCCCGAGGTGCCGACGTGCGCGTAATTGTGCGTATAAAGTGGAGCCGGAGCGCCCCGCAAAGGCCTGAAGATCGGACGATAGAGAACCTGTCGCGCGTTCTTCGGTCGGCGGCGGCGACCAGATACTACCGGCCCTGGCTTAAGGCGGCCAGGGTCTGCCGCAACGATGAGGTTCCGAGGTCCGCTTCGCCCGCTGCGCTCCTGGCATGTGTTCCGCGCGTTGAAGCTTCCTGGTTCCTCCGGCACGAGGCCGAGTTTTCAAGCCGCACCTCCCGCCAATACAAGCCCCGCCTGCGTCATCCAATCACGCCCACGCCCCGGACCGCGATCCTGGATCCGGCCTATCAGGGTGACCGGAATTGCCGGTACATTCCCCCGGATGATTCCAGGATGTTGATGAAGTTCGAGCCGGAATCGATTGCGGGCCCGGCAGAGGCGCTGCTGCATCTGGCGCGGGCCGTCGAGCGCGGACGGGCTCCCCATCCTGGCCCGCGGCATTCTCTGATTGTCTTCAGCGATCTGCAGCGAGGGCTGCTGCGGGAGGCAGAGCGAGAGCTGCTATGGAACGTCTTTGAGGTGCCGATTTTCGAGCAGCTTCGCGGGTTTGGCGGCGAGCTGCTGGCGGAAGAGTGCGACGCACACTGCGGCCTTCACCTGGTCCCCGGCGAAGCACTGCTGGAGTTTGACAATTCGCGCAGCGGTGAACTGCTGCTGACGACACTGGTCGACCTCGGCCGGCCATCCATCCGGGTGGCGACCGGGCGCATGCTCGTATTCACGGAAGAGCGTTGCGGTTGCGGCTCCCGCGCACCTCGTGTGACGGAAGTGCTCCCCGCAATCAAGGCCCCTGCCCGGTACGCCTCCTAGCATCGCTCCCGAGCGGCCGATCGCGCCCGGGCAGTGATAAGATAGCCTACAAAGGCGCTGCGGACGTGGCGAAATTGGCAGACGCGCCAGATTTAGGTTCTGGTTCCCGAAAGGGAGTGGGGGTTCAAGTCCCTTCGTCCGCACCATCCTGAAGCCCCTGGACGCCGCTTCAAGCTCGCCGACCTACGCTGATATAATCTCCGCATGGATTTTCCTCGCCTTGTTCTTGTCCGCCAGCATTTCCCGGATCGACGGTTGAAAGACATTCCCGGAACGGTGCGTGAGCAGTTGTCCAGCGCCGGCCTCGCAGCAAAACTTGCGCCGGGCTCCCGCGTCGCCATCGGTGTCGGAAGCCGGGGCATTGCGAATATCGCGACTATTGTTCGCGCGGTTGTCGATTGGTGGAAGGAACAGGGTATGAAGCCCTTCATCTTCCCGGCGATGGGAAGCCACGGCGCCGCGACGGCGGAGGGCCAGGCAGATGTTCTGGCGCATTATGGGATCGTTGAGGAAACCATGGGCTGCCCGATCGTCAGCCAGCTCGAAGTCGTCTCTCTTGGCAAGACGGAGAACGGCGTCGAAGCCTTTATGGATCGGAAGGCCTACGAGAGCGACGGCGTCATGCTGGTGGGCCGCGTGAAGTGGCACACCGATTTCGCGGGAAAGATTGAAAGCGGCCTCTTCAAGATGATGGCGATCGGCCTCGGCAAATTTGCTGGCGCCCAGCGCTACCACACCTATGCCTACCGCATGGGTCTGGAGACGGTCATCCGCAGCGTGGGCCGTCAGGTGCTGAAATCCGGCAAGATCCTCGGGGGCCTGGCTATTCTCGAAGACGCCAACCATGACACGGCACAGCTCACCGCCGTTCCTGTCGAGGTCATGGAGCAGCGAGAGGAGGAACTGCTCGCGCTCGTGAAATCCTGGATGGGACGCATTCCGGTGGAAGCGCTCGACGTTCTCGTTCTCGATGAGATCGGCAAGAACATCAGCGGCGCGGGAATGGACACCAAGGTCGTCAACCGCAGCGTTCACGGCGAGACCAACCTGTGGCCTAACGCGCCCCGCATCGAACGGATTTTCGTTCGAGATCTCAGCTCGAACACGTACGGCAACGGCGTCGGGATTGGAATGGCCGACGTCATTCACGACCGGATTCTCGAAAAAATCGACTGGACGCCCACCTACATCAACTCGTTGACGGCCTCTACTCCCGCCGCGATCCGTACACCGATTCACTTCCCCACCGACCGCCTCTGTCTGGAAAAGATCTGGCCGACCGTCGGCAAATTCGACCCGCAGGAGGTGACGCTCGGGTGGATCCAGAACTCACTGGAGCTGGGCGTCCTGGCCTTCAGCGAGAATTTGCTCCCGGAGATTCGGAAAAATCCAATGCTGGAAGTCATCGATGGACCGCGGCCGATGGAGTTCGACGCACAGGGGAATCTCGGAAGGCTGGAGAACTGGACGGCTCAGCTCGGCGCTACGTTTGCTGCCAGGCACTAGAAGGAGCGCTGCACAGAGGTATCGGGCTGTGCGGCCCTCCTCAGCCGCACGCCCGAATGTCTTCCGTTCGCCAAGGATCCGCAATCGTTACGGGCTTGTCACTGTGCTCGAGATCCTGCTGACGATCTGGCTAATGCTTTCGGCAAAGCCGGGGATGATCGCGCCTGCTGCGACAGCAAGAAAACCGACCATGAGTGCGTATTCAATGAGATCTTGACCACGCTTATCTTTCCAAATGCGGAGTTTCCACACCAACCTGGCCATCTGCTTCATGGTTCCCTCTCCTTGCAACACCGGCATCTAGATGCGTTAGATCTCCTAGGGCTCAAAGTAACATTACGCGACAACGCCTAGAATCAGGGGGAATGCCTAGAGCTGTCGTGTAAAAGCTCTCAATAGTGCAAGGTCTTAAGGTACTTCCCATTGATGAGGGTATGTACCAGGGCCTTATTCAAGGCGCACCGCAAACTTCGACGCTTCCGGCTCCGCAAAGCGGATCAAACTCTCTGCTTCTTCGAGAAGCTGCGTCTTTGTCGCTTTTGGAAGACGCTGGAAGGGCGAGATGGTGAGTGTCGCTGTCCCCTTTGTCATTTCAGTTTTCCATGTACCCGCGACGAAGCCATCGACCAGGAACGTCGGAAGCACCTGCAGGTTTTTGGTGACGATTCTCTGCCGGTACTCGTCCGCAATAATCCGGGACCGGTCGGCATGGGCAAGAACCAGATTGTCAAAGCCGGCGATCAGGCGCGGCGGCGCCGGTATGTCTTCCTCGGGCCGAGGCGCGTCCGGCACGTCGAAGTACTCCCGCCGGCGACTGTCCTTCCAGCTGACAAGCTGAGGGCGCAAGCTGTCGAGCACAGGCTTCAAGCCTTGCATGCCTGACCACGCCTGTACATCCGCTACCGTGGCCGGACCGAACGCCTTCAGGTATCGAAGCACAAGCGAACGCGCGTCAGCCGAATCCGACAGCCCGCTGCCAAGCCAGCATTCTGCAGTCGTGAACAGCGGATCGCCGGAGAAAGCCCAGATCGAGGAATCGGGCGTGGAGACAAGCGGCAGCGACGTGCGCACCGCGTATCCCATGGCGCGCTCGTCGTAAGCCGGGAACGCCTTTGAGAGACATCCGCGGAGCTCAGTGAATGTGCAAGGCTGCCGCGCAAAGATCTCACGGGCCGAGGCCACGATTTCGTCCAGCGGGAAATTGGCGCGCTCTTGCAGCACGGACTTCATGCCGTTGCTGAGCATCGGCTGCAGGACGGGCCG
>JADGHK010000253.1 GCA_019686145.1 Bryobacteraceae bacterium
AAGGAGCGGCGGCGCGACCGGTCGCACGTCTCCCACGACCGGTCGCGTTACTTCGCCTTACGCACTGATGCAGGCGCTTGGGCGAGGGCGTCTTCGAGCGCTTTTCGGAATGTTTCGTTCGACGGTTCCTGGCGGACGGCAGTCTGCAGCTCCTCTAAGCCGCGCTCCCATTGCCCGAGGCGGAGCAAGGCGACAGCGTAATTCACGCGGATCCCGGAGTGCTCCGGATTCAGTTCCAAAGCGGCACGGTACTTCTCAACCGCAGCGGCGAGGTTACCCTTCTTCTCCAGCTCCGCGCCTTCATTGTTCAACAGCACGGCCGTCAGAGCTGTCTGGCTGGCCCGATCCCGCTTGCGGAAAATTTCGGCGAGCTGAGCCTTCACCCGGTCCGCCTTCTCCGTCTCGCCGATCTCGCGCAATGCAAGCTGCAAGCTGTTCAGCGCCGTCTGATTGTCAGGACTCAGCCGTACCGCGCGCTCCAGGTGCGGCACAGCCTCACGAGGCTTCCCCAGCCGCAGGTACAGGGATCCGAGCCGTGTTTGCGCGACTGTGCCGTCCGGATTGAGCTGCACGGAGCGCTGCAGTGCGGCAAGCGCACCCTTATCGTCGCCCAGATCTTCGCGGACCTGACCCAGATCCGACCACGCCTCCGGGAATGCCGGGCGAAGCGCGACCGCGCGCCGCAGCTCCGCCTCGGCCTGTTTCAACTCGCCGGATTCTGTGTGCACTCTTGCTCGCAGGTACCTCGCGTAGGCGGCATCTTCGCGATCTCCAAACAGGCGGATGGCGCGGTCAAGCTGCTTAGCGGCTCCGGCAAGATCTCCCTGCTCGAGCAGCGCGAGGCCCAGATTTTCCCGTGCCTGTGCAAACTGCGGATCGAGTTCGACCGCTTTGCGGAATGAGTCCCGCGCTCCGGCGATATCGCCTGCATCACTGAGAGCCTCGCCAAGCGCGTTGTGCGCTATGGCGGCCTTTGGCTGTAAACGGACTCCCTCGCGCAGATGCAAGATCGCCTCCGCGGTCTCCCCGGCTTCGGCCAGGATGCTCCCAAGCAGCAGTCGCGCCTCTGCATTAGCCGGATGTTTGCCGATTTCAGCGCGGAGCAAGGCGGCGGCTTCCGCTCGTTTATCGTGAGCCAGCAGGTCCCACGCCTGCTCCACTGCGGGCTTTTGCGCGCAAAGAAGGCCTGTCAGAAGTGCTGCGAGCGCGGCTCTTGCCCCTGCCGTTCTCAAGCCGTCACGACCTCCGCCACGTTTGCTGTTCGATAATGCCGGCGCCTTCTTTGATATGAATCAAACGGTCCACGCCGACATTGGTGAACTTCTCAACCGTTCCCGCCGGCCAGCGCACCTCAATATCGACGGAAGTCGACGGGCCCAGACCGAAGTGCAAACGGCGGTCGTTCACGGAAAGATAGGACGACTGGGCCATCACTTCCTGAACCTGAATCCGGTCCCCGTAGCGCGCCGTGACACGCGCGCCGATCGCGCTCCGGTTCGACTTGACGCCCGTGAGTTTCACCTTAATCCAGTGATGGCTGCCCGTGACGTCGTTTCGCAGGAGGGAAGGGGGCTCGTTTTGATTGACAATAACAATGTCTACGTCCCCGTCGTTATCGAAGTCTCCGAAGGCGCAGCCGCGGCTGCAGTGCGGGGCTTCCAGATCTGGCCCGGCCACTCCAATCAACTGCTCAAACTTACCCTGGCCAAGGTTGCGGAAGAGCACCCGCGGCGTCTTATATCGAGAGCGAGGCAGCTTCCCGTTCACTTCCGGGTAGATGTGGCCCGTGACCCAAAAGATATCGGGCGCGCCGTCGTTGTCAAAATCTGCGGCTCCGACGCCCCAGCTCACGTAACGCGTTTCGACGCCCAGGCCCGACCGCATGGCCATCTCGCGGAAATTGCCTTTGCCATTGTTCAGGTAGAGTGCGACGGTGTCGTCCTCGAAGTGCGTCTTCAGGATTCCAAGGCTGCCGTCAAGCTGGAAGTCGGCGACTGCAAGTCCCATGCCCGCCTGCTCCATTCCGTCTTCGCTCAGCGCCGCGCCGCGTTCAAGCGCCTCTTCGGTGAACGTGCCGTCGTGGTTGTTGCGAAACAGCAGGCTCGGCGTAGAGTCGCAGGCCACATAGATGTCCGGCCAGCCGTCGTTGTCGAAATCCGCGGCGACCGCCGTCAGCCCGAAGCCGCCTTCCACCTTGCCGATACGTGAAGCTTCCGTCACATCGGTAAAGGTGCCGTCGCCATTGTTGCGGTAGAGCGAGTGGCATCCATAGGGCAGGCCCCGGGGACCGCAATTGACCAGAATGCCCTTGTAGTTGCAGCTTCCGCTGCTGCCAGCGCGCGGAACGGCGGCATAGTCGAACACGAGGTAGTTGGCTACGAAGAGATCGAGGTTGCCGTCGCGGTCGTAATCGACGAACGTACAGCCGGATCCAAAGCGTGGTGTGTCAGACCAGAGCTTCGCTTCCTTTGTGACGTCCGTAAAGGTGCCGTCGCCGTTGTTCCGATAGAGGACGTTCTGGCCGTAGTAGGTGATAAACAGATCCTCGAACCCGTCGTTGTTGTAGTCGCCGATGGTGACGCCGTACGCGTAGCCGGTGCGGAAGAGCCCGGCCTTTTCCGTTACGTCCGTGAACGTGCCATCGCGATTGTTTTTGTAGAGGCGGTTCGATGCCGTGGCGGGCGGATCGCCGAAACGCGATCCGGAGAGCACAAGGATATCCAGCCAGCCGTCGTTATCGAAGTCAAAAAACGCTACGCCGCAGCTCATCGCTTCGATGATGTAGTCGCAGCGATCGGAGTGGCCGGCGATCACAGGGTGCTTCAACCCGGCCTTGATGGCTACGTCCGTGAAGCGTGAGTGAAAAGGAAGTCCGGACGGGGCTGCGCGGCGTGCTGGCTTTACGCTCCTCGAGGCCATTCCGCTGCCTTGCGAGATGATTTGCTGTGCAAGCAGAGGAGACCCGAGCAAGGCGAATACCGCGCGCCGTGTGAAGGAAGCCATAAGGATGAGGATAAAACGGAAGCGGCGGGATCCGGGCTGGATCCCGCCGTGGAGCAGTTTGAGGGGTAATGGCCGACAGGGCAGCCCGGCTCAAAAACGTATCTTGAGCCCTAGCTCCACCTGCCTGCCGGTGATGTTGCCCAGCTCCTGGTTCTGCGCGCCGAAGCTGGATGACGGCGTTCCCTGGAACAGCGCGGTACCGAACTGCGAACTGTTGATGTCCGTGTTCGGACCCGCACGGTTCAGTCTGTTCGTTGCGTTGTAGGCCGCCATCTTGAGCTCAACACGGACTCTCTCAGTGACTGCGAAATCCTTGGTCAAGGTCGCGTCAAGCTGCGAGAACTTCGGACCGGTCAGGCAATCGTACTGCAAGGGGTTCGTGCGGAGCACGTACGTGTTCGCCGGCAGCCTCGAAAACGCGTCCGTGTTGAACCAGCGTTGCGGGGTCGGGTTATCAAGACATGGATTTCCGTTCACGATCAGGTTGCCGAAGCGGATGAAGGCGCCCGTCGAGAACGTCCAGACGCCCGCAAGCTTCCAGCCGCCAATCGCCGCATCCAGCGCGCGCGGTGCGTTGTTCAGGAACGGACGTCCCTTCCCGAAAGGCAAATCCCACGTGCCGGCCGCCGTAATGCGATGCCGCGGCTGGTTGCTGTCCTGCCAGCGAAGCGTGCCGGAGAAGTAATCAAGGTCGTTGAATGTGTTGATCTGCAGTTTCTCGCGGATGTACACGTAAGCAAACAGGAAGTTGTAGCCCTTGCTGTACATCTTCTGCGCTTTCAGTTCAAGCGAATGATACCGCTCCCGCGCGCCAAGGGTGCCGATCTGGTACAGCGGACCATAGTGCGGGTACGGCCTGAGCAGCGAGCCGAGCGAAACCTGCCTTAGGTTCCGTAACTGCCCGGGCATCAGCTCCGGCGTCAAGTAGTTGTAAAACGGATTGTCCACCGGCTGGTTCAGCGTATTCTGATACTCCACCCGAAGCCGGGGATCGACCTCGTTGAGCGCCTTCGTATAGTGCTGGTTGCCGAAGTTCATGAACCAGGTAACGGAAGCGACGATCTCACCAGGAAATTGATGCTGGAGGTTGAAGTTGATCCGGTCGTTCCGCTGTCGTTTCAGGTCCGTCGGATACCAGAACATACCTGAGGTCTGACCGCGGCCGACATTGGTGCCCGCAGCCTTGCCGTTGATCGGAAGCAGCGGGTTGCTGTTTGCGGGGAACGGGTCGGAGAACCGCGCCTGCGGCACGCCGTCAATGAGCGGCGCCGGATTCTGGAAGCCAGTGACGCCGAAGTACGGCGGCGACAGGAATCCGATGGTCTCAAATCCGCTGATCGGCGGAGTGATGACACCGAGCTCCATGGGCGTGATGTAGCGTGCATAACCGGCTCGGAAGGCCGTTCTGTCGCTGATCCGGATCGCGATGCCCGCACGGGGTTGAAGCGCGAATTTCTGCGGATCCCACATGCCGCCCGGATTGCCGTTGCCTGTCCACTGGTAAAGGCCGTTCCATTTGAAATAGTTGCTGCCGACGATGGCGAGCGCCTGTGCAGGCATCTGAGGCGGCGCCGCGTTCATTTCAGGGATCGGCGCGGAGAGGTCTACGCCTCGGGCGAAGTTACGGGCAGGATCGTAAAAGGCCGTTTCGTACTCATTCCGGAGTCCGAGGTTGAGCGTGATGTTGCGGTTGAGTTTCCAGTCATCCTGGAAGAACATGCCCCAGTACTTGATGTGGGGATCGGGAGCCGGGCCGCCGATCATCTGCGTGGCGCCGGGATCCATCGCACCGAGCAGGAATGACGCGACCCCGCTTCCTGTATCGAGGGTATTGGGGTTCACGGGAGTGTTCGCAGTCAAGCTCGCCGGGAAGTTG
>JADGHK010000254.1 GCA_019686145.1 Bryobacteraceae bacterium
GTCCGCTACCCACCCTCCTGGAAGGCTCATCATGTACACCCCCGAGGTGTAGAGTCCGTAGATTGCCCCGGCGACAGCGACGTCCAGGCCCAGCCCTCCCGTCGCGGCGCTTGCCGTCATGAATAGGATCAGGATGGCGCGCATTCCGTAGTAGCTGAAGCGCTCCCAGAGTTCGGTAAAGAAGAGTGTGGCGAGCCCGCGCGGATGCCCGAAAAAGCTCCGCTGCAGCGGAGGCGACGCGGGGGTTGCGGGGATCGAGCTCGAGGCGGACTCAGAAGGCGGATCTTGAGGCATGGGCAAGGCCGATCCTTTTATTCTCCCCAAATGAATCTGTCACGGCGCTAACGCGGCAGGAGCTTCTTCAAATCCGGTGAAAGCAGCTTTTGCACGGCCGGGTCTTCCAGGTCTTTCCTGGTAATGACTCTCGCGGGCAAATCAATCCGCTTGGGAGGGTTGCCGCCCCGAATCTTCTCCGCCAGCGTGCGGACCGCTTCGAATCCGATCCTGAATGCGTCCTGCACCACCATCGCATCGATGGTCCCGCCGCGCAGATCCTCAACCATGCTATCGCTGGAGTCAAAGGACACAAACTTAACCTTCCCCGAAAGCCCGCGCGCTTTGATTGCGAGGGCTGCACCCACTGAGCTGGGCTCGGAGGACGCAAAGAGCCCGTCGAGGTCGGGATGCGCGGTGAGGATGTTCTCCGCGGCCGCCATCGCCTTGGCGCGGTCCGACTGCCCGAACTGGCGGGCAACAATCCGAATCTTCGGGAACTCTTTTTCGATTACTTCGGCGAACCCCCGTTCCCGGTCCATGGTGGAAGCGCTGCCTGGGGCATGCATGATCATGGCGATGTCACCCGCTCCCCCCAGCAATCCTGCCAGGGTACGGCCGGCCAGTCGTCCTGCCTCAACATTATCCGTCGCGACGTAAGACATGTAGTTTTCGGATTCGAGGCCGGAGTCAAAGATCGTAACGGGGATTCCCGCGGCGGCGGCACGATCGATCGATTGCACGAGCGCTTTCCGCTCCGCAGCCGCGACGGCGATCCCGTCGACCCTGCGAGCCACCATGGAATCCACGATCTGTATCTGGCGGCTGTACTCCGTCTCCTGCGTAGGTCCGTTCCACAGAACCTCGACTCCATACTGTTCCCCGGCAGCCGCCGCTCCAGCCTGTACGGAAAGCCAGAACACATGGGAGGTTGCTTTGGGAACGACCGCAATCAGCTTCTTCTTGCGCTGGTCGCAGCCCGAAAGAAGGGCGAGCAGACAGAGCGCAATGAACAACCGCTTCTTCATTGGGCGCACCACCCGCCGTCGATCAGGATGTCCGTTCCCGTGATGAACGAAGCGTCGTCGGAGCAAAGGAATAAGGCAAGCTTGCCGATCTCTTCGACTCGTCCCCACCGTCCGAGCGGGATGTTGGCGACAAATTTGGCGTTCAGTTCCGGATTCTCGATCAGAGGCTTGTTCATCTCAGTGGCGAAGGGTCCGGGACTGATGCCTACCACCGTGATGCCTTCCGGAGCAAGCTCCAGGGCGAGAGACCTGGTGAGGCCCAGCAATCCTGCTTTGCTTGCGGAATAGGCGGTCCGCTCGGGCAGTGAGATGTGAGACATGATCGACGTCATATTGATGATCCGTCCGTAGCCCGACCCCCTCATATGGGGCACAAAGGCGCGGCACATCAGGAACACACTGATCAGATTCGTATCGATGACGCTGCGCCACTCGCTCAGGGTAAAGTCCGTAATCTTCTTGCGGATGTTGATTCCGGCATTGTTCACCAGAATCTGCACCTTGCCAAACCGCTCCGCCACTTGCCTCTCGAGCCGTGTGACCTGGGCTTCGTCGGTGACGTCCGCACAAAACACCTCGGCTTCCGCGCCCCGCTCGCGGGCAGCAACGGCGGTGATCCCCAATTGAGCAGGATCGCGTGAGACGAGCGCGAGGCGAGCCCCCGCTTCCCCCAACGCGAGCGCCATTGCCTTTCCGAGACCCTTGCTCGCACCTGTAATCAATGCAACTCGATTCGCCAGCGGTTTGTGATTCATCCGTTCAATCCTTTCCTCTCAATCTTTGCGGCCTCAAGAATCTGCCCGGCAATTCGATGAGGCTGGTCGACATCCTCCATGGAAATGCGGCTGGTTTCACCTGCGGTCTCCACGCTGATGGTTCCCGTGTTGATCAGGCGTTGTCCTAGCGTCTGGTCCACGCGCACATCCTGCACCTTGCTCAACTCCATTGTCCGCGTGGATCTCGACAGCATGCCCCTCTCATACCGCAGCTTGCCGTCGCCGATATGCAGAGAGGTGAATCTGCGAATCAGGTGAAGCCGCAGCGGCCAGAGAAACAGAGCCAGTGGCAGCAGCCCCAGCCAGGCAGGTCCATCGCCGGACAGGTAACGCCAGTACAGCGCCGCGAAGCACAGGACCACGCCAAGCACCAGAACGTAACGGAACCAGATTGTCTTCAAGCTTGGCCGTACGACGACGTTCGACACAGTTTGTCCCCCAGACATTCAAAGCGGGCACTGACCCGGATACCGGTTGACACGAATATCCTACTATGCGGCAGCGGCGCCGGCCGATTCAAGCAGTCATACCTCCGTCTACCTCACAGATCAATGTGCCAGACCCGAGAGCGGGGCCGAAACGTTTGCTTTCAGCGGGTAGTCCCATGAACAGATCTACACGGGAGCGCCTCGGCCTTCTCGCGGTCCTGGTGTTCCCCGTGGATGGCGCCTGGCTTCTCGATCCGGGCAATCGACAGGCGGCGCGGGGAGACAACTTGTCCTTTGATTATCTGGTGGTGGGGGCCGGATTCGCGGGCAGCGTGATTGCCGAGCGGTTGGCTCGAGTCTACCGGAAGCGTGTCCTGGTTGTGGACCGGCGGCCGCATATCGCCGGCAATGCTTACGATCACTACAATGACGACGGCATTCTCGTCCACAAATATGGCCCGCATATCTTTCATACGAACTCCAGAGAGATCTTTGAATACCTCTCCCGGTTCACGGCGTGGCGGTCCTATGAGCATCGTGTACTCGCAAGTGTCGACGGAAAGCTGGTGCCGATCCCGGTCAACCTCGATACCGTCAACATCCTGTACGATCTGAATCTCACTTCCGAAGAGCTTGAAAAGTACTTTGCTTCCGTCGCGGAGCGCCGCGAGTTCGTGCGCACCGCCGAGGACGCGGTAGTGACCAGGATCGGACGCGACCTCTACGAGAAGCTGTTCCGCGGGTATACACGAAAGCAGTGGGGGCTTGACCCCTCACAGCTTGATGCTTCAGTGACTGCGCGCATCCCGGTTCGGACCAATCGTGATCCCCGCTACTTTACCGACAACTATCAGGCGATGCCCCGAGATGGCTATACCCGCTTGTTCGAAAACATGCTGGATCACCCGAATATTCGGGTTTTGTTGAATACCGACTATCGGGATATACGCGCCAAAGCGAGGAGCGCGGAAGTAGTGTACACAGGGCCGATCGACGAATTCTTTGATTACCGCTTTGGGCCGCTGCCTTATCGCTCTTTGCATTTTCAGCATCAGACGCTCGATTGCGCCGTCTTTCAAGAGGCGCCCGTCATTAACTACCCGAACGAACACCCCTACACCCGCGTGACCGAGTTCAAATATCTGACGGGCCAGAAGCATTCGAAGACGAGCATTGTGTATGAGTATCCGCGCGCCGAAGGCGAGCCTTACTATCCCGTGCCAAGAAAAGAAAACGCGGAGCTCTACAAGCGATACAAAGAACTGGCGGATGCAACGCCAGGCGTTCACTTTGTGGGTCGCCTGGCCACGTACAAGTACTACAACATGGATCAGGTAGTTGGGCAGGCGCTGAAGCTTTGCCACAAGATTGCCGGAGCTTCCCATCGCACGATTGCGCCTTTTCGGGAAGCTTCGTAAGTACGGAGGGAAGTTCCATGGAGGAGAAAAATCAGAGGCAGAAGCAAGGGCAGGAAAAGCCCTGCAAGCCGGAAGAACTGCGTCCCATTCCCCCTGACGAGCCAGCCGAGGGAGATCTCGAGGTAGTGGAAGAATCCCTGCGGATCCACGAGAAGGCCGAAAAGAAGTAGCCTCAAAGCAGGTTCGACAGCCATTCCGAGTCCCTGCGAAAGTGCTCGCAGGTGAGCCGGGCACTTTCGCGGAAGAACCTGCCCAGCACCAGATCCGACTCAAAGACTGCTCGCATCCGGCGCTCGATGGCTTCGCGGTCTCGCGCGGCGAGGGGGCCGGTCCAGCTCTTGCGGCCGCCCTTCAGGTAGGCTCGAAACGTACTGTTCAGAAGTCGTTCGATGATCAGGAGAGCGTGGTTCTTCTTGAGCCCTGCGCCTTGAAGGCAGCACAGGGCAGCGTCGATCAGAGGAGTCGTCAGCGATGTCGCAAAGGAAAAACCGGCAAGACAAAGGCTCTTCCCGTCTGTACTGATCTCGAGCAGCCGCCTCTGGTCCAGAAGTTGGCGTAACTGCCGGATAGCGGCCCTGTCTCCTTCCACGAGAAACTGCTCCGGTTCAATGCTCTCTAACGGGCAGAGCGATGCCGCCTCAGCTCCGCAGTCTCTCAGGGTTTGCAATGCGCGGCTATCCAGCTCGCCGCTACAAAGAACCACGGTCTTCCCTTGTACATGGAATGGCGAGGCGGCAAGTTCAGAGACAACCTTTTCCACAGCCCGATCGGGCAAACACAGCAGAATCATCTGGCTGTCTTTGAGATCTGAATAGTGACGAACCGGGTAACCGCAGCGGATCGAGTTCGCGATCCGGCTTGCCAGCCGGAAGGACGACGCCTTCACGGGGCCAATCTGGCTGGCAATGGCTGGCAGACGGACTACCGCGTAGCGGCTAGCCGTCCCG
>JADGHK010000255.1 GCA_019686145.1 Bryobacteraceae bacterium
AGCAGTGTAAGAGCCTGATCGACGTGCCGCGGCTCGAACCCCCAGCTGCCGATTACCTGGAGCTGCTTCCTCGTGATTGTGTGCGGATTCACCATGACGTCGCCAGCATTCGCGTACTGGCCGAGAACGAGATACTTGCCGCCGTCGCGGCACAGCTCCCAACCCTCCGGGACGACAGCGGGATGGCCGACGCACTCGATGACGACGTCGGCGCCATAAGGCCCAGTGTGTTCGAGCACTAAAGCGCGGCGCTTCTCCGCGTCCGCGACATCTTCGATGGAGATTGCAGCGTCAGCCCCGAACTGGCAGGCCAGCTCGAGGCGATGGCGGGGCGCTCCGAGTACGATGACTTTGGCGGCGCCGCACTGCCGGGAGACGGCAAGCGCCGCGAGGCCAACCGGACCCGTGCCCTGAATCACCACAATGTCTCCCAGCGAGACAGGCGCGCGCTCGATGCCGTGCAGCGCGGTTGTCAGTGCGCAGCCGGCTCCAATCACTGCTTCTGTCGGCAGCGAGCCGGGCAGGCGGAAGATCGCCGTGCCGGGACGCAGCAGAATATGCTCGGCATAGCCGCCGCGGAGATGCGGGCTCTCCTCGGCGCAGTAAGAGATGCCGTAGGCTTTCCGGTGGAGGCAGCGGGTCGGCTGGCGCTTTACCCGGCAGTAGTAGCATTCTCCGCAGACGATCGAGCTTGCCCACGTGATCCGGTCGCCGACGGAGATCGGTGTGCCGCGCCAGTCGTGCTCTAGTCCGGCGCCCAGCGCTTCGATGCGCCCGACGGTCTCATGTCCAAGGATGACGGGGATCGGGATGTTGAGTTCGCCCTTCCAAAGGTGGACGTCCGTGCCGCAGATGCCTGCCATCTCGACCCGGACCAGCGCCTCTCCGGGCATGAGTTCGGCTGGAACCGGATAGGAGCGGATCTCAAGCGGCTGATTGTACGCGCATAATACGGCGGCTTGCGAGGAGGTCATCGGCCTGGAAGTTTACTACATCCGGAGGGCGTGGCTCATCCGCCCTTACACAATAACCTTCCGGATCACCTCGCCTTCGACGTCGGTCAATCGGAACTCGCGCCCCTGGAACCGGAACGTGAGTCTCGTGTGGTCGATGCCCATCAGGTGCAGGATTGTCGCATGCAGGTCGTGGACGGAAACGGGATCCTCCACGATGTTATAGCCGACATCGTCGGTCTTGCCGATTGTGACGCCCGGCTTGATGCCGCCGCCGGCGAGCCACATCGTGAAAGCACGCGGATGGTGATCCCGTCCCAGGAATTTCGATCCGGAACGAGCCTCGTTCATCGGGGTGCGTCCGAATTCGCCGCCCCACATGACGATCGTGGAATCCAGCAAACCGCGCTGCTTCAGGTCTTGCACCAGAGCTGCCGAAGCCTGGTCTGTTTCCCGGCACAGCGAAGCGAGCTTGTTCACAATGTCCTCATTGTTGCTTGCGCCGTGCGTATCCCAGCCGCGGTGGTAAAGCTGTACGAATCGGACTCCGCGCTCCACGAGTCTGCGGGCGAGCAGGCAGTTGTTGGCAAACGACGGCCGACCCGGCGTTACACCATACAGTTTTCGGACCGACTCCGGCTCTTTCGAAAGATCGGTCAACTCCGGTACGCTGCTCTGCATTCTGTACGCCATCTCATAAGCAGCGATGCGGGTTTCGATCTCCGGATCCCTAGTCACAGAAAAGCGGGTCCGGTTGAGGCTCCCGAGCAGGTCCAGGGAACGCCTCCGGGTCTCCGCGCTCACGCCGTCGGGGTTGGAAAGGAACAGGACCGGGTCGCCCTGGGAGCGAAACTCGACGCCCTGGTAAACCGTAGGGAGGAACCCGCTCCCCCAGCACGACTTGCCGCCGTCGGGTTGGTTCTTTCCGGAGAGGAGGACGACGAAACCGGGCAAATCCTTATTCTCGCTTCCGAGTCCATAGGTCAGCCACGAGCCCATGCTCGGCCGTCCGACGACCTGATGCCCGGTATTCATAAAGATCTGCGCCGGGGCGTGATTGAACTGCGTCGTATGAAGCGACTTGATGAACGCCACGTCGTCCACGATGCGAGCAAGGTGCGGCAGCAGGTTGGAAAGTTCCGCTCCCGACTGGCCGTGACGGCTGAATCTGTGCGGCGTCCCGAGCAGTTGAGGCCGCCCTTTAATGAAAGCGAAACGCTCGCCCTTAATCAGCTCTTCGGGGCACGGCTGGCCGTCGAACTGATTCAGCTTCGGCTTGTGGTCGAACAGATCCAGTTGCGAGGGCCCGCCAGCCATGAACAGATAAATGATGCTCTTGGCTTTCGGCGTGAAATGCGGACCCGGGTTGCCCGCAAACAGCTTCTCATTGAGGAGAGACGCCAGAGCGATTGAGCCGATTCCAAACGCGCTCTGTCCAAAGAAGTACCTGCGAGTGATTGCCTTAAGCTGTTCACCTTGCATCTGGCCTTACTCCTTGCTCAATGTTTCATCAAGATTCAACAGGACGTTGGACAGCATGGTCCATGCTGCCAGCTCCACCTTCTGTGCCTGAGGCAGCGCAGAACCGACGGGCTGCTGCCCGACGAGCCGTTCCGCTTCGTCCTCATGCCTGGCAAAATAGTCCCGCTCTTTCCGCAGCCCTGCGAGCAACTGGTTTAGCTCTTCCTGCGTGGGACGCCGCGACGTGCAGAGCCGGAAGGCGTAGATTGCGCGCGAAGAGTCATCGGCGCCGGCCTCCTTTTCGCTGAGCACCCGCCGGGCCATCGCTTGCGCGGCTTCGAAAAAGGCAGGGTCATTTAGCGCAGTCAGCGCCTGGAGCGGGGTGTTTGTCCGTACTCGTCGAACGACGCACACTTCACGGCTGGGCGCGTCAAAGGTGAGCATGCTAGGGTAAGGAGACGTCCGGCGGATGAAGGTATAGATCCCGCGGCGGTAGCGATCCTCTCCCTTGCTCTCCTCCCACTTGTCGTCGTTGTACGGTATGTCCCAGATTCCCTCGGGCTGATAGGGGAAGACGCTCGGTCCGCCGATCTTGCGGCTCAAGAGACCGCTCGCGGCGAGGGCGATATCCCGGATCATCTCCGCTTCCACGCGGAAACGGGCACCACGCGCAAGCAACCGGTTGTAAGGATCCTTCTCGAGCAGCTCCGGTGTCGCAGCGGAAGACTGGCGATAGGTGGCAGACGTGACGATCAGGCGGTGGAGCTTCTTGAAACTCCAGCCATTCTCGACAAACTCAGTCGCCAGCCAGTCGAGCAGTTCCGGGTGCGATGGGCGCGCCCCTTGCGTCCCGAAGTCCTCGCTTGTCTCTACGATGCCCCTCCCGAAATACTGTTCCCAAATGCGGTTTACGGTGACGCGAGCGACCAGGGGATTCTCCTTGCTCACAAGCCACCGTGCGAGCCCCAGCCTGTTCGGCGAATCGCCCTTACCCAGAGGATGGAGGGACTCCGGCACACCCGCATAGACGGTTTCTCCCGGGCTTGTGAAAGAACCGCGGAGACGGATAACTGCCGAGGGAGGCTCCGAGGTGGGTGCTTCGCCCATGACAAGCGTCGTGACAATGCCAAGGCCGTCCAGCTCTTTCCGCAGCGCGGTGAGGCGCTCGCGCTTCGGTTCGAGGGATTTGGCAACTGTCAGGAAGTAATCGGTTACGTCCTTCTCCTGCTTCTCTGTCCGGCGGGCAGCCGGTGTTTCGAGGACGGAGCGAAGCTTTGCTGAGACGCCGACAATGCGTTCGGGTTCCGGCGACGACGTGACGGAGAGCCTGAACCGGCCCAGCCCTTGTCCCCCGAATTCCGACGTTTGGTGAAGAGTGACGCGGACGGTGTCTCCGGGCGAACCTGCAGGAGCATCGAGGAGAAGCACCATCTGGCGGGGCAGCCTCTTCTCATCCCGCGAGGCGTCGACGCTCCAAAGCTGCTGGAACTTCTTGTCGTTCAGCCTGCCATCATCTGCCAGCACCTTGCGTATGCGAAGCTTTTTGGCGCCCGCGGAGCTCAGCAATTCAACATCGACTCTGGACAGGAAGAAGTTGCCGTACGGATCTCTGCCGGGACCGCCGCGGGGCAGAGAGGGATCAGGAAGCGCCTCCAGTCGAAGCGCCGTGATGCCTCGCTGCGGAATTTTCGCCTCGACGATGTAGTCGTCGGTTTCGGGGTTTTGGCCGCTGGCCAGGATCGATGAGTCTTTCTGAACCCCGAGCGTTGATCCGCCGCTCGAAACCGCCTTGGCTGGCTTGAGCGCGGCCCAATCAGCAGCAGCCTCGACGACGCCGCGTTCCCATTGCGCCTTCTCGCTCGCCAGTTCCGGCGTCATCGTCTTCAGCGCCTGTTCCAGGGCGCTGATTTCGCTGCGAATCTGTTCTCGCTTCCGCGCCTGCTCCGGCGTCGGAAGCTCAAGCTCCGGTTCAACGAACTTTGTCGACGTATCCCCGTAAGGACGCACGTCCCGCCGCGTGTTATTGAAGATCGCCATCAGCCGGTAGTAGTCCTTGATGCTGAACGGATCGAACTTATGGTTGTGACACTGGGCGCACCCGAGCGTTGTCCCGAGCCAGATCGTCCCGGTCGTGTTGACGCGGTCCACCAGGTTTTCCCAGTGCGCTTCTTCCTTGTCGACGCCGCCTTCCTCATTGAACATCGTGTTTCTGTGGAAGCCCGTGGCGATCAGTTGATCGGTGGTCGGATTGGGGAGCATGTCTCCGGCGATCTGCTCGATGGTGAACTGGTCGAAGGGCATGTCCTTGTTGAAAGCCTGAATCACCCAATCGCGGTACTTCCAGATAGACCGGCGGCGGTCCTTCTCGTAGCCGTTGGTATCTGCGTATCTGGCGAGATCCAGCCACGGCCGCGCCCACCGCTCGCCATAATGAGGCGA
>JADGHK010000256.1 GCA_019686145.1 Bryobacteraceae bacterium
CTGACAATCGTCGCGCTGGTCTCGACGCCGATTACTTCGCGATTCATCTTTGGCGCCGATCGGATGGTTGCCCTGCCTGAAGGGCTCGGACTGTTACTCGCCGGGCTGATTATTCTCCTTCCCGTCTTTGCGGGGCAAGCGCTCCATCGACGGTTGCCCGCCATTGCCGCCCGCGTCGCAAGAGCCGCCCATCTGATTGCGATTCCTGCTCTCGTCGCCGCGAGTATCGCGGCGGCCGGCATGCGGTCCAGAGGCGTTCGGGGAATGGGCTGGGAAGGATCGGCGCTGGTCCTGTCGCTGGTAGTGATTTCGATGGCAGCAGGATGGCTGGCCGCGCGATCGCGGGATACGAGAACAACGCTTGCGACAAGCACGGGATTGAGAAACGCGGGATTCGCCTACCTCTTCGCCGGGTACAGCTTTCCTGGCACTGATGTCGAACTCGGCGTGGCCGCCTACAGTATTCTGATGCTGGTTCCCAACTTCGCATTCACCGCAGTGATGCGGCGCGGGCAATCCGGGACGCGTGCCTAGCGCCGCAATCTGAAACGGAAGGCAATGCGTGCCTGCCCATCAGATCGGATAGCCTGCGAACGCTAGAGACCCCATTGCTCACAATAAGGCTTTGAATTAGAATCCTCCACCAGCCTTTTACGGTCAAATCCTGACTCGGAGTTGCCAGATGAAACGAATGCAAACCAAGGTGTTTGCAGTCCTCCTTGCAGTCTGCGCCCTGGTCCCGGCCAATCTGCGAGGGCAGACGTTCGGGGAGATAACGGGCGAAATTCGAGATGCAACCGGCGCTGTCATCGCCGGCGCTACCGTTACTGTAACCAACCTAAACACCAACGCCACGCGAACTGCGGTGAGCAATGAGGCGGGTGTTTACAGTTTTCCGCTCCTCGTGCCAGGCTCCTACAGCGCAAAGGTGGAAAAGGTCGGATTTAAATCTGCCACGCGATCCCAGTTCGACGTACAGGTGCAACAGAGCGCTCGCATTGACTTCGTATTGGAAGTCGGTTCTGTGAGCGAGTCCATCGAAGTTTCCGCCTCCGCCGGAGTGCTTGCCACCGAGAACGCCACTGTCGGAACGGTAATAGAAAACAAGCGGATCGTAGAGCTTCCGCTCAACGGCCGCAACTATCTGCAGCTTGTTTCCCTTGCTCCGAATGTCAGTTTCGGCTTCCCGAGCGCCGGCCAGGCTGGCTCCCGCCAGGGCGGGCAGCGCGCAGCGCAGAATATCGCGGTAGCAGGCCAGCGAAACAACTTCAACCGCTTTACGCTCGACGGCGTCGAGAACACCGATCCGAACTTCAACACCTTCGTCATCCAGCCCTCGATTGACGCGATTCAGGAGTTCAAGGTGCAGTCCGGCATATATCCCGCAGAATTTGGACGCGCCTCCACACAGATCAACGTCTCCACGAAATCCGGCGGAAATGCGTTTCATGGTTCGCTGTTTCACTTCGTGCGCAATGACAAGTTTGATGCCAAGAACTACGCGTTCACCAGCGCGCGGCCTCCAAAGGATCCGTTCAAATGGAATCAGTTCGGTTTTACTTTGAGCGGGCCCGTTACGATACCGAAGCTCTTCGACGGCCGGAACCGGCTGTTCTTCATGTCGAACTATGAGTGGTTCAGGCAGAGGCGGTCGATTCAGGCGGTCTACAACCTCCCGAGCTCCGAGATGCGGCAGGGTAACTTCAACAACCCGACCGTCAACGGAATCTACGATCCGAAGTCCCGGGTGCTTCAGGGGGACCAGATCGTGGCGCAGCGCTTCCCGAACGACATCATTCCTCAAAGCCGCTTCCATCCGATTGCGGTAAAGCTGCTCGAGTTTTACCCGGAGCCCAATCTGCCGAATCCCCAGCTAAGACAGAACCGGGTTCAGGCAAACGGTCGACCCATCAACAGGGATCAGTTCGTGCAGCGCATCGACTTTGTCGAGTCATCGAATTCCAACTGGTTTGGCCGTTACAGCTACGGCGACGAAAACGAGCTTACCGAAGAACTCCGATTGAACGGAACCAAGGTGATTACCAGCGTCGATCAATGGATGGTGTCGAATACGCGTGTGCTCAGCCCGTCGGTGGTCAATGAGACGCGTTTCGGCTACACGAGCTTCTACAACACGATCGGAACCCAGCTCGCTTTTCAGCGCGATGTGCTGTCAGAGCTGAATATTCCCGGGCTGAAGGCCGGTCCGCCTGTCACATGGGGTACGCCGTCCGTGAACTTCTCAGGCATCTACAGCGGATTCGGTGATTCCTCCGAGGGCCCGTACGAGAACAACAACAAGGCGCTGCAGATTATCAACAACACGGCAATCATCCGCGGCAAACACTCGGTGCGCTTTGGCGGTGAGATCCGCTGGGATCAGTACAACCAGGTCGGCAATCAGTTTGCCCGCGGCAACCTGGAGTTCCAGCGCAGCGCCACCATCAACCCCGCGGCAGCCGGAGTTACCGGAGATCCCTTTGCCGATTTTCTGCTCGGCGAGATCTTTCAGGCTGAAGCCGCCGTTTCTATCGCCGAGGCCCGGTTCCGCGCCACCAGCTTCGCTCTCTACATCGATGATACGTGGAAAGTGACGCCGCGATTCACCATCAACGCCGGGCTGCGTTATGAGAACACGCCGCCCTGGGAAGATCAAACCGGAAAGTTGTTTTCGGTTTACATCCCCTTTTTTGATTCGACGCCAAGTGTCGCGGACCGAAGCCGGTATCCGAAGTTCATCCGCCAGGGGAGAGGCGATCCCTACGAAGGCGTCAATATCCGCTGGCCTGACATCGAGGTGATTCGGGACGGGCGTCTGGGGAACCGGCTGGTGGCGCGGGATAACAACGATTTCGCTCCCCGTCTCGGTCTCACCTGGAACTTCGCCGAAGGCTGGGTCATCCGCACGGGAGCCGGATTGTTCTACTCGCAGGACACCGGCAATCCGCGATTCGACATGGCCCGCAATCTGGCAGGCAGGACCCGGTTCGTATCCAACAATCAATTTCCGGACGTCAACTTCGATACCGCGTTCCTTTCTCTCGAAGGAGCCATAGCGCAGGTGCCCACTCCCTATGCGTTCGCAAACCTCTATGAACGGCGAACCCCGCGGACCATGCAGTACATGTTCGACTTGCAGCGCGAGCTGCCCATGGACATGCTGCTTGAAGTCGGCTACCTGGGCAATTTCAGCCGGCACCTTGAATCGCTGCGGGCGGTTAATGAGGCGATTCCGGCGCCCCTTTCGGATCCGCGGACGGTAGCCGAGCGGTCGCCCTATCCAAACTTCGGCCGGATTCAGCTTGTCGACAACGGCGGAAACGCGAACTACAACTCGCTAGGCGTGAAGCTGACGAAACGGTATAGCCACGGAGCCACCTTCATGATCAGCTATACGTGGGCCAAGTCCATCGATTACGCCAGCGCCATTCGCAACCAGGGCGGCGACACGCTGTTCCCCCAGAACAGCTACTGCATGCGGTGCGAACGGGGTTTGTCGAGCTTTGACACTCGCCATCGATTCGTCACGTCCGCTCTGTGGGATCTGCCTATTGGACGAGGCCGAAAGGTTCATATCGGCAATCGCTTTCTCGACGCTGTCGCGGGCGGCTGGCAGCTCGGATCCATTATCACGCTTCAGAGCGGATTCCCGATCACTGTCAACGTTGGCGGAGACTACGCCAACAACCAGGCCACCGGATTCATCCGGCCGAATGCGACGGGAGAGAATCCAAACCTTCCACGCGGGAAGCAGGATCCTCAAATGTTTTTCAACCTGAATGCATTCGCCCTGCAGCCCCGCGGCCAGTTAGGAAATGCAGGGCGAAACGTCTTGACCGGACCTGGCATCATCGGCTGGGACTTCTCCACTCTCAAGAACTTTCAAGTGAGTGAAGGGAAGATGTTCCAGTTCCGCTTTGAGGCCTTCAACTTCCCCAATCATCCGAACTGGGGGAATCCCGACACGAACATGTTGAGCAACAATCGGGGGAGGATCAACGGAACTCGGGGAAACATGCGCAATCTGCAACTGGGACTGAAGTTCCTGTTCTAGATTGGAGGGCCGGAGCTTCGGCTTCGGCCTCTCTTCGCCTACGAAGTCACTTCGGCCCAGACTTCTCTTCCTGTTACGGCTGGCAAGGTGAATCGAAAGTCGGCGCCCTTCCCGACCTCCGACTCCACCCAAATCTTTCCGCCATAACGCTCCACAACCTTCTGGCAGATTGCGAGGCCAATCCCGGTTCCCGCATACTCGCGCCCATGCAGTCTTTTGAAGACGCCGAAGATGTGCGTCCTGTACTGGGGTGAAATGCCGATACCATTGTCCTTCACGGAAAAGAGCCAATGCGCATTCATGCGCGAGGCGGAAACCCGTACGCGAGGCGGCTCCTTGCTGCGGTACTTAATTGCATTTGCCAGCAGATTCTGAAACAGCTGAACCATGTGGATGGGACGGCACCGGACCGGCGGAAGGTTGTCGCAGATAATCTCTGCGCCGGACTCCACAATGAGCGACTCGAGGTTTTGCATTGCTTTCCGCATCACCTCGTTGGTGTCTACAACCACGAGCTCTTCGCTGTCGCGGCCGGCCTCGACATACTCACGGAGCCCTTGCAGTAATTGGCGCATCCGGTCCGCGCCTTCGACGATGAACTGCAGGCAAGCCTCTGTCTCGCCGCCGAGTTCGCCATTCCAGTTCTTCGCAAGCAGTTGACTGTAGGAGGTCAGCATTCGAAGCGGCTCCTGGAGGTCGTGGCTGACCGCGTAGGCGAACTGTTGCAGTTCCGCATTCGCGCGTGCCAGCTCGATGTTGCGCTGTTCGGCTTCGAAGCGCGCCGCGCGTTC
>JADGHK010000257.1 GCA_019686145.1 Bryobacteraceae bacterium
GATATAGCAGGGCATAAGTGCTTCCTATTTCAGACTTAGATTCACGTCGAAGCTGATCTTCGCCGCCTGAACGAAATTCCGTCCGCCGCTCTTTGCCGGATTGATTTCAATCTCATATCCGCCGTTGAAGAACATGCCTTGGCCCCAGTCGCCGCGGCTTCGAGTGAGTATCTCCGTGAGTGCGTCCAGATAGCATCCGACATCCCGAGTAACTACCTCGGCCCTCTCGTGTGACACGCGCAGCTCGAGCGTCGTACGAACAATTCCTGAAAACGACCGGAACTTCTCCCGCATCTGGTTCTGCACATAACTCACGTACACATACAGCACGGGATACCGGACCTTCGCGCTGCGTTCCGCCAGCTCGACAGAGATGTTTTGGGACAGAACTTGTTCCGGCAGGATGGGTTTCAGCTCCGCGCCGGACTGTTGCGAAAGCCGGGCAATCTCCCCTTCGAGCACGCCCGGGCTTCGCAGGAGCTGAAGAACTTTCTGAATAACAAGACTTCCCGTCTGTGCCATCGCATCACCCGCGCCGGATCCCGTAGCCGTGCCGTAGAAGATAGTCGGGCGATTGCCCCTCAGCCGGCCGCGGACCTCGCACGAGTCCCGTAGCCGGCATTTCCCATGTGCTTCCGAGGGCTAGGGGATCCCCATTCTGGCGGCTGATCTCAGGCTCGGTCCCGCCGACGTAGACGTTCCATGCCACTGCGTTCGCCGGAGGATTCACTGCCTGGACTCGTAAGGTGTGCGGCTCCATAGGCAGCACGGCAATGGGCTGGCTCGGCCGCCCTTCCTGCCCGCGGGCATTGAGCCAGGACACGCGAATGTAGAAGCTTCCAGGCTCTGCAAAACCCGGTTCAATCGTAACTAGCGGCGCCTCCGCCTGACGGATCGGATCATGAACCATGCCAAGCCCGGTCTCGAACAGTAAGGCAGCAGCATTCTGGTCGAGCCGGCTGAACTCCTTCCATCTCCCCAAGTACCGATCGTTTAACTGGCTGTAATACACGTCGCGATAGATAATGGCGAGCGACCGGAGACAGTGCCACTGCCGTAATGGCTCAGTAGCTACGAGTTTCCCGAGATCGAGAGACGATGGGTCGACTTCTCCGTCCTCGGCCATCAGTTGGCGCGCCAGGAACGCCTGAATCTCAACGCCGATCTCCCTCTCTGCGAGAGCCAGCTTGCTCTGCAACTCGACCCCTTCGACGCTCGCCAGGTCAAGAATGCTCGAGTCATAGGTTCGAAGATCGTCCAGGCTCGAGATGTTGCCATCGATGAACAGTGGCATGCCCCCTCCCCAGCTACTGCTTTGCTCCCTTCAGCGCACTTCGAATCGCCCGCAGTTCCGCCTCGGATACCAGCGCGAACTGAGTCTTGGCCAGAGCCGCTTTCTTTTCAGCCGCCTGATATGCTTCGAGCATTCGAGCGCGGTGCTCCGACGCTTCCGCCTCACTCGCCAGCCGTGCCCTCCCTTCGGCAATCAGGCGCGCCGCGATCGAACGGCTTACTTCCTGCGCCACACCCTCGCGTCCGCCATCCGGCGTCGCAAGGCTGACCACCACCACTTCCTCGTCCGCTATCTGCGCCTCAACCTCTTTGATTCGTGCGTAATAAGCTCGTAAGTCCATGAGTACTCCTCGCTTTGTGCGAGAGGAGGCGTCCGCCCCACATGCGGCCGCCTCCCCGTCTGCGATTTCTAGGTCAGCACCTGAACGCCGAAATCGTTCTTCAGCACCGCCACGCCGTAGAGAACGTCCACCGTGAACTGCTGGGCCAGCGTGTTCGGCTGGTAGCTCATCACGACGCGCATGCCGAAATTGCCCAGTTCCGCGTATTCGGCAATCGCTCCTGTACCCGGCAGCGGTTGCGGCAAACGGCGGATCACCAGGCCCAGAGCGTCTTTTGCGAACGCGAGGTTCCGCCGCGTGACGGGAGTCGTTCCGGTTTTTTGAACGAACTGAGAGCGGAAGACATAAAAGTCCTTGATCTTCCCGACGGCGCCATCGACAAGCGCCTTCAGGCCCGCCTCGCCAGCCGAACTGTACTCGCTGAAGCGCGGGATCTGCCGGAGCTGCGAATACGTGGTTGCATCGACGACCAGGTACTTCGGATGCGCCGCAGGGACTTTGGCCTGAAACAGAGTCGTTTCCGCTTCGTCCACCACCGCTTCCGTGATCGGTGTGCCGGCGGTGCCAACGGCCGGGTTTGCTGTGAACTGTGCGTACAGCCCCAGCAAGTCGCGCTCGATCTTCTCCGCAAGTGCGATAACGGCAGGCTCCAGATACAGCTTCAGAAGGTCCGGCACAGCGATAACCTTGGTGACGTCCGGAATCTGGAACGTCGCCTCAGCGTGGGTGTTGAGAACGATCTGGGCCGTCTGTAGGTTGGGATTTTGGGTGACGACGCTGCCGCCCTCAGCAATGTTGTTTGCAACCAGGGTCGGGGGAATGGGGACGTTCACCGTGTCGCCCGCTTGAGCCAGCACCGGCTCATAGTCGCGGTTCACCAGGTTCCCCATGACGAGGTTCCCCATCAGGGCGGGCAAGGCATCCGCCGCCACAAGCTTTACGATCGCGTTTGCCAAGTTAGCAGATGTAATTGCTGGCATTTCTTTGTCCTGTTCCTTTCAATGCTTCGATTGATACCTAGAGCTGCCGCAGCGTCTGAGACGCCAGCTGCGCAATCTCCTGCCGCACTCGTTCCCGATCCTCGGCGCTCATGCCGGGGCGAATCTTGTCCAGGTCCACTCCGCTTGAAGCTCCGCTGGGCCGGCGTCCCCCCGTTGCCCCTGAACCGCCAGACATCCTCGCGGGCAGAAGCTCCGGATTCTCGTTCACGAACTGCGTTAGGTATTCCATAAGCAGGACATCTCCCTGTCCTGATCTCGCCATCAACCGGCCATCCTCGGCCCGGTAGATGTCGTCCTTCACTGCACGAAAGGCGAGGTCAATCTTGGCGACACCCAGCCTCTGCAGTTCCGTGCGGATCTGCGAATAGCGATCCGCCTCCTCAGCAAGCCTGCGGCTCGCTGCAGCCTCATCCACGAGTTCATTCACCCGCCGCTCAAGCTGCTCGCGCCGTCGCCGCTCCTCCAGCAGCTCCGCCTTGTAGGCTGGCTCCGCCTTCGCCTGCTCGCTTCGGATGAACTCTTGAATTACGTCCCGGATCACGTTGCGCAGGTTGCTGTCCTGCCCGTTTGCACTCGCACCTTCCATGTCTTTTTGCGTGTCTTCCATTCGCATCTCCAACTGGACACACTTCAGGCGCACTGCGCCAGAAGTCGCATCTCTCACTCCCTCGCCAGCGCCTGGACGCCGGCTTCACCTGTCATTCGGTTTGGGATCGTTCGCACCAGCTCTCGATCTCTTGGCCGATCCTGTCCTTCACGTCCTGCCGTATGTCACAGAGGTATTTGAAGGCTAGCTTTCGGAACACCTGCTTCCGAAGCGTCTTGGATTCGATGCCGAGATTGAGCAGCCGTTCCGCATCGGCGAGCTCGCTGCTAAAGTCTCCGATGTCAAACTCGTCCAGGCCGGAGACGTCAATGCTCAGCCCATCCTCGCGAGCCGCCTCCACCGTCCGAAGGACTCGCTTCATGACGTCCTTGACCGCATCTCCGTAAGCCCGCAGCACCTCTTGCGTGATGGAGAAGTCGCGCTGCTTGCTGAGCCCTGACGCCGGATTGCCCGAAAGCGTGCCGCCCGCCTGCGTGATCAGGTAGCACACCCGGTAGATCTCTTCCTTCAGCCTGGCCAGATTCTCCACCGCCACCTTGAAGACGTGGCCCTGCGGTTCCGTCCACCCAAAGCGGTCTTCCGGCCCTAGCTGCAGGAAGTAGGATTCGCCCAACATCTGATTGAACGGGCGCTCCGAGTACACAACCGGCATCGCAAACAGCCCCATCGTCAAGGCCCAGGAGAGCGCGTTCGATTTGTTAAAGTGCTCCATCTGAAGCGACGCCGCCTTGTTCATCAGCCACAAGCCATCGCTTACCTTCAGCTCGAATGCCGGCACGCGCCCGAGCTTCGCCAGCCCGTGGAGCCCGGAGTCCACCAAATCCACGGATTCGCCGCGCTCGCCCTCTACCGATCGGTAAATGCGGAACTGCTCCCGATCGTAGTAGATCCACCTGGTCTCCAGCACATGCCGCCCGAGAGCCAGACTCTCGGACCGGCGTCGTTGCGTGCGGAAAACCACCCACTCCCAGGCGCCGTCCGGATCGACGCTCCAGTTGATCAGATCTTCCGCCGTGTAGTTCACCAGGAAAGCTCTCGATACCCCGAGTGCCTCCTCTTCAGCCCGGCTCGAGAGCGGACCGGGTGTCCGCGGAAAATCCACAACGATGAAGCTCGTGCCTCCGACCAGCGTATCTACCAGCTGCTTTCGAAAAAAGTCGCTCAGCGACGTGCCCCTCAGGTCGCAGTCTTCGGTCAGTTCATTGAAGAATCGCCGCCCTCTCTCGTTGCAGCCCTCAATGTGAACCACCGGCTCGCGGCGGAACAGCGTCGCCGCGTACCAGTCGATGATGGAGCCGATATAGTTTTCGTAGTAGCAGCGGCTGAGCCTCTCCGCATAAACCTGCGCCGGCTCGCGGTAGCGCCGAACAAGGTATTCGGCTGCGTTCGCCTGGAACTCTTCGCCGCCGCTATACAAATGGCGGTAACGCCTCCACATCGACTTCTTCATTCGATACTCGGGATGCTCCCGCTCAATCTCATGCATCGCAGCTAACTCCTTCCCGGCCTAAAACAGCCGCTTTCCCTGCTCTCCAATCGATGGTCTAGGGGCGCACTCCTGCCAGATCAGGTACCCGAGAGCGTC
>JADGHK010000258.1 GCA_019686145.1 Bryobacteraceae bacterium
GTTCTTCTTCCGCGGCTTGCTGCAGCGCTGGTTTACGGACTGGACGGCAAACGAATGGGCCGGGGTCGTTCTGGCATCCCTCTTGTTCGGCAGCGTTCACCTTTGGTTCCGCGACTTCCCGAACTGGCGTTTCGCAGTGCTTGCGACGGTTGCCGGCGTTTTCTACGGTCTTGCCTTCCGCTCAGGCAAAGGCGTCCGGGCTGCGATGATTACGCATTCGCTCGTGGTAGTCACCTGGCGGGTCTTTTTCGACTGACGGTCACACGCGCGTTCCCGATTCCTGCTCAGACGCAGGCGCTTCAACCGGCAGCCCTTCGAGCGCCTGCTCGAAGTCGGCCAGCAGGTCCCGCCAGTCCTCAATGCCGACCGAAATACGCACCAGACCATCCGTGATCCCTGCCGTGGCCCATTCCTCTTCGGTGAAACCTGAATGCGTCGTACTCTTCGGATGGCACACCAGCGTCTCCACGCTGCCAAGAGAAACGGCATTGTAGGCCACCTGCAATTTCCGCAGGAAATCGAAGGCTGCAGGGCGGCCTCCCTTGAGATCGATTGAGACGATCGCTCCCGGATAGTCGCACTGCTTCTCATAAATGCGTTTCTGCTCCGCGTCGTCGAAGAGCGTGGGGTAGTAGACTTTGCGTATGGCTTTATGCGACGCAAGCGATTCGGCAATTCGCTGCGCGTTCTTGCTCTGGCGGTTCATCCGCAGACCTACGGTGGGCAGGCGCTGATTGAGCATCCAGCACTCGTCGGGCGGAAGGATGTTGCCGAACAGGCCCCGCTTAGACTTCATTTTGCGGATCAGCGCCGGATCCGCTGCGAGAGCGACGCCCGCCAGCAGATCGCTGAAGCCGGACAAATACTTCGTCGCGGAGTAGAGAACGATATCGCAGCCAAGCCGCAGCGGATGCTGAAAAGCGGGGCCGAGAAACGTGTTGTCGACGATCAGCACGGGACGGGACTTTCCCGCCGCCACGCGCCGTTCGACCGCGTCCGCGGCGCGGCGCAAGTCCGTCATTACGAGAGTCGGGTTCGCCGGGGTCTCCAGAAAGACAACGCTCAAATTCTCTGCTTCGGCGATCACCCGGTCCAGGCCGTCGCCGTCGCCTGCAATCGCAGCGATTGCCTTGATACCCCACGGCTCCAGGAAATCCTCGATCAGATGCTGTGTTCCGCCATAGACCGGAACGTTATAGACGATCGTGTCGCCGGGTTGAGCAAACGTCAGCAAGGCCGTCATGATGGCGGCCATTCCCGAATTGAATGCCGCCGCTGCTTGAGCGCCTCTCTCAAGCGGCACAATCTGGTCTTCCAGGATCTCCGCGTTGGGATGGCTGAAGCGGGAATAGACGAGGTCGACGCTCTCACCGGGTGCGGCTTGCGCTCGTCCTCCGAGAATGTTGAAGGCTTGCTCCGCAGCTTCCGGACTGGAGAAGACGTAGGTGGAACTCCGAAAGACCGCAGGACGTGCCGAACCGAGCGAGAGGCTGGGGTCGAATCCGCGGGTTAGTACTGCCGTCCGAGGGTGAACCGCGTGGCGTTCTTTGGACTCTGCCATAAAAACAGTCCCCACTGTGAGTTTACCGCTAAAGCACCACAACTCGTTGGGTAATAGAATGCAGCCCACCCGACTTTAGTACGAACCGTTCGCGCGGTGCTTCGGCAAGTTAAACCCAGGCAGACGACTAGGACATCTTCCCGATACAGATCAGAAAGAACCGCACGTTAGAATCCAAGGTGCGAGCTCGAGGAGCCCCACGTATGAGCACAATGAGAACCGGCTATTCGGAAGCCGAAGTGGCTAAGGAGCTCGGGCTCACGATCGAGGAGCTGCGTGCTCTGGTGCGCAGGCATGTGCCCGGCTGCGAGGAGGAACTGGCAGCCGCTCCCGTTACCACCTACCAGCCCACAGACCTCCTGCTCCTGCGGATTCTTCTTGCGAACTCGCAAACAACGGAAGCCGGGGATGGCGCCAACGGCGGACCCACCGGCGTCTGATCGCCGCCGATATCGCGCCGCATTGTCGTCCAGCGAAGGGACATCGTACAATCAAGGGTTCTTGACTCACCGGCGGCGCCTTGCGCGCCCCCTACAGGGAGAAAATCATGGCAAAACTTGGATTCCTCGGGCTTGGAATCATGGGGTATCCCATGGCCAGGAACCTTCTGCGGGCGGGACATGAGGTTGCGTTATGGTCGAATACTGCTGAGAAGGCGCGGCGGCTTGCTGCAGAGGAGAAGGGCGTCTTTTGCGAGACCCCGAAGCAGGTAGGGGAATTTGCCGAGTGCATCTTCCTCTGCGTCGGCGATACCGCGATGTCGAGGGCGGTGATTCTTGGCAAGGACGGCATCGCCGAAGGGGCAAAGCCCGGGACGGTGATCGCAGACGCAAGCACGGTATCTCCCTCCGAAAGCCGGGAGATCGGCTGCCGGCTCGCGGAGCGGAACCTGCACTTCCTCGATGCTCCTTGCACCGGTTCCAAACCCGGAGCCGAGGGCGGCACCCTCACATTCATGATCGGCGGAGACAAGGGCGTCTATGAAAAAGTGAAGCCCTACTTCGAACCGATGGGGAAGAACCTGTACTATTGCGGCGGACCCGGGATGGGGCTGCACGCCAAGCTCACTCAGAATCTGATCCTCTCGAACATCCTGCAAGCCTTTAACGAGGGCCTGGTTTTGAGCACGAAGGCTGGCGTCGACCCGGAGTTGATGCTCGAGATCCTGAACAACAGCGCCGCCAGGTGCGGACTGATCGCTTTCAAGGCGCCCTACGTCTTCGACCGGAACTTCGAAACCAACTTTTCCGTGAAGTGGATGCACAAGGACATCGGGCTCATGTTGGATTCCGCCCGGGAGCTGCAAGTGCCTCTGCCGCTCACTTCCCTCACCCAGCAACTCTTCCGAGCCGCGATTGCAAAAGGTTACGGAGAGGAGGACATCTGTGCCACGATTAAGGTTCTCGAGGAAATCACTGGGGTTGAGGTAAGGCGTAACACCAGGTGATACGAAAATTTGTTGCAATCCAAAATTCCATATACTAGAATTGGAATCAAGCCGGGGAGGCAACTCCCACCAAAGCGAGACTAACCTCATAAAAAAGACCCCTGAAGCATCCTCCCCGGCGCCCGCAAGGGTCACGGTCTCCGCAAAAATCAGACACAAGTGAGTGACAATGGTAAGAGGATGACGGCTCAGGATTTGGATCTGTGAGTCATATGCTCAGCCGCATCCTTTCCGATGACGATTGCCCAAAGAACTCTGATATGCTGACCTTGGATTCTCGCCGATGAAGAAGATCACCGTTTTGGGGTCAACCGGGTCCATTGGGACGAGCACCCTCGACGTCGTCCGCAGGAATCGTCATCGTTTTGAGATATTTGCACTTGTTGCGGGGTACAACGTCGAGCTTCTGGAGCAGCAGATCCGGGAATTTCGGCCCGCGATTGCGGTAGGGGCAACCGAAGACGTCATCCTGAATCTAAGAAGGAGGATGTCCGACAACGGATTCCCGCGCGAATGCTGGCCGGAGCTGGCCTGGGGCCGCGAAGGAAAGCTGTTGGCGGCCACCGCAAGCGAAGCGGATTTTGTCATGTCGGCGATTGTCGGGGTGGAAGGGCTGGAAGCCACCCATGAAGCAGTGCGGCTCGGCAAGACTGTTGGCTTGGCCAACAAGGAGGTCCTGGTTGCCGGCGGCTCGCTCGTCATGCGCGCCTCGGCGGAATCCGGGAGCGAGCTGATTCCGGTTGACAGTGAACATAACGGCGCACACCAGTGCCTGAGGGCCGGAGAACGAAAAGAAGTTGCGAAGCTGATCCTCACCGCCTCAGGCGGGCCGTTCCGGCGAACCCCCCGCGAAGCGCTCCATCGGGTAACGCCCGCCGATGCGCTGAACCATCCGACGTGGAAGATGGGCCAGCGGATCACGATCGATTCAGCGACCATGATGAACAAAGGCTTCGAAGTGATTGAAGCCTGCTGGCTTTTTGGGTTTGAACCCGACGACGTAGACGTCGTGATCCATCCCCAATCCTCAGTTCATGCCATGGTCGAGTACAAGGACGGCAGCGTCATTGCGCAAGTCTCGACCACGGACATGCGGATGCCGATCCAGTACGCCCTCACTTATCCCGAACGCGCGGATGCTCCGGTGCCAAGGCTGGACTGGCGGCAGGCGCGGACCTGGGAGTTTGAACCCCCTGATCTCGAGAAGTTCCCGCTGCTCAGCTTGGCTTACCAGGCGCAGCGGACGGGCGGTTCAGCGCCATGCACTCTGAACGCGGCCGACGAAGTCGCCGTAGAGGCATTTTTGCAGGAGCAGATCTCTTTTCCCCAAATATCTGCCCTCGTGGAAGAAACGTTATCGCGAGTGCCAGTCCGGCAGCCCCGATCCGTCGGCGAAATTCTTGAGATCGACCGCGAGTCGCGCGAGACGGCCCGGCGGCTGATTCGTCAAGGTGCTTTGACAGGCGGATCGTTCCAGCCTTTGGTGCAAGCGTAGGAGTAAGAATGGTTTTCTTCGAAAATATCTGGTGGCTGCTGGTCATGATCGGGGTCATGATCCTGATTCATGAGCTCGGCCATTACTGCGCAGCGCGGTTCTTTGACGTCAAAGTCGATGTTTTCAGCTTTGGTTTCGGTCCCCGGCTTTTTGGAATCAGGCGAGGTGAGACCGATTTCCGCTTCTCCGCGATTCTGTTCGGCGGTTACGTCAAGATGGCCGGAGAGCAACCGGGCGAGGACACCGGGAACGATCCACGAAGCTTCCTTGCCAAACCGCGCTGGCAGCGCCTGATCATCGTCTTCGCGGGCCCCGC
>JADGHK010000259.1 GCA_019686145.1 Bryobacteraceae bacterium
TTGTCCTCGCGCACGTGATGTTCTCCATTGCATACGTGGTCGTGGTCGCGCTGGCCCGCCTTCGGACGCTTGACCCGTCTCTTGAGGAGGCCGCACTGGATCTGGGCGCGACGGAGTGGGTTGCCTTCCGGAAGGTGACGCTGCCTCAACTGATGCCAGGCGTCGCCGCGGCGGCCCTGCTCGCCTTCACAATTTCCATCGACGATTACGTAATCACCAGCCTCGTTGCCGGAGTTGATAGCGAAACCCTGCCGATGGTCATTTACGCAATGGCCCGTCGCGGCGGAAGCCCCCTGGTGAATGCCGTTTCCACACTGATTGTTGTCATTCTGGGAGTCATGATCGTGGCGTCCGAACGCCTGCAGGGGCACTCATGAACCGGAGAACCTTCTTCCTTGGCCTTTCCGGTCTCGCCGGCTGCTCGCGCCACTCGAGGCCGCGTCTCAACATCTTCAACTGGTCGAACTATGTTGCCGAGCGCACGATCCCCGACTTCGAGCGCGAGTTCGGCGTCAGCGTCCGCTACGCCGTGTATGAGAGCAACGAAGAGATGATGGCGCGGGTCCTCAGCGGCAACTCCGGCTGGGATATCGTCTTCCCTTCGAACTATTACATCCAGCCCATGGCAAAGCTCGGATTGCTTGCCCCGCTGCGGCACGCCTTGCTCCCCAACCTTTCCCACCTCGACCCCGCTTTTCAACGCCCGAGCTGGGATCCGGAGTTGCGCTGGTGCGTCCCGTATATGTGGGGATCGAGCGGAATACTCTACCATACGCGCCTCCAGCCGCCTCCCGAGTCATGGTCCGATCTTTGGGACGAACGGCTGCGCGGAAGGTTGACGATGCTGGATGATCCGGCAGAAGTCCTCGGCGCCTGTCTGAAGAAACTCGGCTACTCCCTCAACTCGCACAGCGAGCATGAACTCCGGAGGGCGCAAGCGGAAGCCCTAAAGCAGAAGCATCTACTGCGCGCCTACTTGAACGCGGAGGTACGGGAACAGATGGTTGCAGGCGATCTCTCCGCTTCTCAACTGTGGGCCACTACCTCGCAGCAGGCGATCGACGAATCTCCCGAGCTCCGCTACGTCTACCCGTCCGAGGGATTTGCACTCTACGCCGACAACGCTGCGATCCTCCGTGAAAGCCGGCGCCAGGAACTCGCGCATCAGTTCCTGAACTATCTCCTCCGCCCGGAAGTGGCTGCGACCGTCGTAGCGGAGACGCGAACAGCTACGGCAAACGCAAAGGCCCGTCTTCTTCTGCCTGAGGCGGATCGATCGAATGAAACACTGTATCCGTCGCAAGAGACCCTTGCACGGGGAGAATGGTTTGAGCCGATGCCTCCCTCTATCCAGCGCCTCCGCGACCGCCTGTGGACCGAAATCAAGTCGGCGTAGCGGGGAGGCGCTGGCGGAACATGGTACACTTTCTACTTCCTCGACTTCATCGTAAGGTGACGCAGTGCGTTCAATCGATTGTGCGGGTGGGACACAAGCGTGAAGCCCGCTAGCAAGGGGCACCTCGAGGTGCTCGGAGCGGCTCTTCTGTTTTCGACAGGCGGAGCAGCGATTAAGGCCTCGGTCTTTTCGGGCTGGCAGGTAGCTTCCTTTCGATCAGCAGTTGCCGCTGCCGTGCTGATGCTGGTGCTACCGCAAACCCGCAGGGCTTGGAACCGCGATTACTTCCTGGTCGCCCTGGCCTATTCGGCCACCCTCGTGCTGTTTGTCACAGCCAACAAGATGACGACTGCGGCAAACACAATCTTCCTGCAGTCGGCCGCGCCGGTGTACTTGGTTTTTCTCGGTCCCTGGCTTCTGAAAGAGCCCGTGCGCAGGCGCGACATCCTGTTCCTCTGCGTGATGGCTCTCGGCATGTCCCTGTTCTTTCTGGGAGAACAGGCGCCTCAAGTTACTGCACCCCGTCCCCTGGCTGGGAATATTCTGGCTGCGATTTCCGGCGTCACGTGGGCCTTTACTCTGATAGGGCTGCGCTGGCTCGGCAAACGCCAGGGAAATTCGAACCCGGGCATGGCGACCGTAGCCGTGGGGAATCTTCTTGCCTTTCTCGCCTGCCTGCCGATGGCGCTTTCCGAACCGGTTCGCGGCGGCCTGACGGAATGGCTGGTGATTGGATATCTCGGCGTATTTCAGATTGGCCTTGCCTACGTACTCCTTACGCTCGCGGTTCGCCACTTGCCTGCCCTCCAGGTGTCGATGCTGATCCTGCTGGAGCCGGCGCTTAATCCGGTGTGGACGTGGCTCGTGCACGGCGAGAAGGTCGGCAGGCTTTCAATCGCGGGAGGTTTGCTGATCCTCGGCGCCACCGCCAGCATGTCCGTAATGGAAAGAAGCAAAGCCGCCAGAGCAAAGGCCTAAGCCACCATTGGTTCGGGTTCCCACAGGTCCGTGGCAGAGGGCGCTGTCTGTGCCTGGTCGCGCTGCTCCTGGCATCGGACGCAGCAAGCAGCCCATGGCACCGCCTTCAGCCGCCGCGGATGGATCTCTTCTTCGCACTCCTCGCAGATGCCGAATGAGCCAGCTTCAATCCGTTCGAGTGCCGCCCGGGCCAATTTCAAAAGGCTCGTACTGCGGTCAAGACTGCGAACCATCCAGTCCCTCTCCGCGGCAAGTTGAATCTGATCCAGCTCATCGGGGCTGGATTGGATCGCGATGCCCGCACGACCCTCCAACCGCCATTCCAGCTCCATGATCAACTCTTCCAAGATTTTTCGATAGTTTTCTGTATCAGTCCGATTCGTCATATTGCGCCTCAAGTATCAACGCGTAAAATAGGTGCCGGGAGTCTAATTCACAAATCTTAAATGCGAAAAAAGTTGACGACGGCGGGCACGCCGCGTGTGCGAGGGGAAGCGTGCGCCGCTCTGCTCCTGCTCCTGGCCTGCCTCGCTTCCGAAGGCTGCTTCTCTAACGGCATCGTTCGTGTCACCAGCGAGGAGGCCTTCCAACGGGCTCTGCAGCGGAAGGCGCGCTTCATTATCATCGACGGCGATATCACCGTCCGTAACGGCCTGGTCCTCACGGGCGAGACCGGCCCGGTCGAAATCGGTGGGACAGGAACCCTGCGGGCATCGCCGGGCTTGAGCACAGCGGTGCTTCGCCTGGCTGGAGCGGCCCAGGTCATCCTTCGCGACTTCGAAATCGTCGGTAACCGGTCGGCTGACTCCCCGAAAGTCGGACTCCCGCCTTGGAATGCCTCCTTCGCTCAGTTTTCCAAGCGCAACGGAATCCTCGTCGAGGGCAGCTCCGACGTTCGGATTGAGAACGTGACCATTAGAAACGTTGCGGATTTTGCGGTGCTCGTAAGCGGAGGACGCCTCATCCATCTCGAAGGACTGAAGATTGAGGACAGCGGCGGGCAAAATGAACGAGGACGGAACAATACCACGGGCGGGATCCTGATCGAGGAAGGAACGAGCGATTTTCAGGTAAAACGCTGCACGCTACGAAGGCTTACTGGAAACGCCATCTGGACTCACTCGAATGCCGGATCCCCTCGCAGCCGGCGGGGCCGGATTACTGAGAACCGGATCGAGGACGTTGCGCGTGACGCCATTCAAGTAGGGCACGCAACCGGGATCCGAGTGGAGAACAACACCGGTGCTCGCATTGGCTATCCGTTTGAGCTTGTGGATGTGGAAACCGATGGAACGCCGGTGGCGCTGGACACTGCGGGCGACGTGGATCATACAGTCTATCTGTCGAACACGTTTCATGATGTCAACGGGGAGTGCATTAATCTCGACGGCTTCCACGACGGGGAGGTCCGCGGCAATGTTTGCGAAAGTCCTGGGGATTTCACCCTTTATCCCCACGCCCACTACGGCATCCTTTTCGGCAATTCCGACCCAAACGTCGAATCTCGCAACGTTGTGATCGCCGATAACCGAATTACCGGAACCGGGTACGGCGGCCTGTTCCTGATCGGCACGGGACATACTGTCACCGGAAACCGGTTCCTTATGGTAAACCGGTCCAGGTGCACGGGAGACGGCAAGATCGCAAGATGCAACTATGCGCTCGAAGAACCGGACATGCTGCGAAGCGGGTTATATCTGGCCCGCCGCGCCAATCGGGATTCAGTAACCAGGGATAATCTCATCAGGGGAAATGAATTTCAGGGCTTCGGCACGAAGCGCTGGTGCATCACGGCAGCGCCAGGGGTCCGCCTCGCTGACAACCGGATTGAAGACAATACGTGCGCTGATGAGTAGAGAGCTAGGGCTCCGGATTCAAGGCTTAACCGCGAGTGCCTCCGCCACGGCTTCCGCCAAAGTGGAGTGACGGTACGGTTTTTGAATGAAGCGGGTGACGCCCAGCTCCTTGACTTCCTGCATTACCCCCTCGCGCCCGTAGCCGCTTGAAAGAATCAGGTTCACGCTCGGGTTAATCTCCCGCAACTGAAGCAAGCACTCTCGCCCGCTCATGCCAGGCATCTTCATGTCCAGGATGACCAGGTCCGTTTCCTGCCAATGTTCGCGGTAATAACGAATCGCCTCACGCCCGCCGGCCGCTGTGGTCACTTTGTATCCCAAATGCTGAAGCATGTTGGACAAAACCAGGCGGACCATTTCCTCATCGTCGACAACTAGGATCGAACCCGAAGCGCCATGTTTCTCTCGCGGCTTGCTCTCCACCCGAGGCTCACTGTGCTTGCTCAGAGGCAGGTAAATCGCGAAAGTCGTGCCCTTGCCCAGCTCGCTCGATACCTCGATGTGGCCACCGTGGTTCTTCACGATGCCATACACGGTCGCAAGCCCCAGCCCGGTGCCCCGTCCTTCTGCTTTTGTCGTGAAGAAGGG
>JADGHK010000260.1 GCA_019686145.1 Bryobacteraceae bacterium
GAGTGCGACATCCGCGATTATCAGGCGATCGCGCCCATTGTCCGCGGCGCAGACGCGGTCTTTCACCTGGCTGCCATTCCCTCCGTGCCGCGATCGATCAAAGATCCGGTTCCGTCGCACGAGGTCAATGTGGATGGAACCTTCCAGGTGTTTCGTGCTTGCAAGGACGGCGGAGTCCGCCGGGTGGTATACGCTGCCTCCTCCTCGGCCTACGGGGACACCGAAGTGCTGCCGAAGGTGGAGACGATGGCGCCGAATCCGAAGTCGCCCTACGCCGTGCAGAAGCTGATGGGTGAGTATTACGCGAAGGTCTTTCATTCCTGCTATGGCCTCGAGACCGTGGCGCTGCGTTTCTTCAACGTCTTTGGCCCCCGTCAGAACCCCGGGAGTCCTTACTCGGGCGTGCTGTCGCTGTTTTTGAGGGCCCTGCTCGACCGGAGATCACCTGTCATCTACGGGGACGGCGAGCAGAGCCGAGACTTCACCTATGTGGAGGATGTGGCCGCCCTCTGCGTGAAAGCCGCATTCGCGCCGGGAGTCGCCGGACGCGTCTACAATGCCGGAAACGGGAACCGCTACACGCTCAACTATGTCTGGGCATTGCTTCAGGAGATGGAGGGAGTAACTCTTCCGCCCATCTATCAGCCGGCGCGTCCCGGGGATGTCCGTCACTCACAGGCCGATACTCGGGCAGTAGTGGCCGATTTGGGACATTCTCCAAGATTCTCTCTGGAAGAGGGGCTCCGGCGGACTCTTGAGTGGATGCGCGCTCAGTAACCCCGGCAGGTGGACGGCTGCACGGGAAGAAGAATAAAATTGAGGATCGGGACTATGTCCTTCCTGCAGAACCAGTTCGAACGGAACTTCCTGACGACCTCGGTGGACTACGTCTTCAACTGGGCACGCAAGTCGGCGCTTTGGCCGCTCACGTTCGGCCTTGCCTGCTGCGCGATCGAGATGATCGCCTCCACCACTGCCCGGTTCGACATTGCCCGCTTTGGGGCAGAGGTGTTTCGTCCGAGCCCGCGCCAGTCGGATCTGATGATCGTCGCCGGTACTGTGACTCTGAAGATGGCTCCAGTACTGAAGCGGATCTACGACCAGATGCCGGATCCGAAATGGGTGATCTCCATGGGCGCCTGCTCCAGCGTCGGCGGGCCCTTCAACACCTACAGCGTACTGCAGGGGGTCGACCGGATCGTGCCGGTCGACGTCTACGTCACAGGGTGCCCGCCACGGCCCGAAAATCTCTTCTATGCGCTGCTGAAACTCCAGGACAAGATCGATCAGATGAGCACGCTCATTAAGCGGCCGACGGAAGTCCGGCTGGATGAGTCGATGCTGGAGAACTTCAGGAAGCAAGTCATGGTGGCTCAGGTCCAGAACCCCGTCGCCTAGTGTTCTACCGGGATTCCAATCACATTTACCGATCGCGAGCTCTGGCCGACTTCGATTGGCTGGATCACGGTTTCGGAACACGCCACGCAGATCCCCATCCATCGCCCTTCACCCTGAAGCAGATTCACTCAAGCCTGGTGCTAAAGGCCGGGGAAGCTCCGGAAGGCGATGCGCTCGTGTCAAATCTGGAAGGAGAGGCAATCGCAGTCAGGACGGCCGATTGTGTACCACTGCTGATGGCGGATCCGCGTACGCGAACTGTGGCCGCTGTCCATGCGGGATGGCGTGGAACCGTAAGCCGGATCGCGGTTTGCGCCGTGGACCGCCTGGCGGCCGACTACGGCGTTGATCCGGGTGACCTGGTCGTGGCGATCGGGCCGGCAATCGGAGGCTGCTGCTATGAGGTGGGTCCGGAGGTCGCGGAGGCGTTTCAGCCGTTCTTCCCGGAGCGGGATGACCTTACGGGGAGGGTTCGCGTTGACCTGGCGGAAGCGAACCGCAGGCAGCTCGTCAGCGCCGGCGTAAACCCGGACCGGATTCACTTGTCAGGATTGTGCACCTGCTGCCAGTCCGCCGATTTCCACTCCTACCGGCGGGACAAGACCAAAGCTGGACGGATGGTTTCGTCCATCGAGATTCTGCGCCGTGTTTGATTCCCAATAACATGAAAGGCGCGGTGGGTCCACCCGCGCCTTTCTTGAACGATGCCGAACTGGAAGCGGATAACGACTTTAAGCCGCGTTGACCAAAAGCTCTTCGAAGCTCTCGTTGCCCTCTTCCTGGTGCTTGTCTGCCTGTTCCTGGCAGGAGATGCAGAAGGGAGTCCACGGTACAGCATTGAGCCGCTTTGCGCTAATCTCCTCTTCGCAGTGCACGCAGATTCCGTAAGTGCCTTCCTCGATCCGGCGCAGCGCCGCGCGGACATTTCGAAGCAGGTTGGACTCGCGGTCAAGGTTCCGAATTGCGAGCTCACGTTCACCGGCGAGCTGCACTTCGTCCAGGGCATCCGGGGTTTTTTCAATCGCGATGCCTTCCCGGTTCCGGAGCACTTGGGCCAGTTCTGCCTGTCTGTTCTCCAGAATCTCCTTATATCGGTTGAGTTCGGTCTTCGTCATTGCTTTACTCCTTGTTTGTTCTCTCTTGTTCTTATCGTTCTTCGCTTCCCATACCGTCCCGGTCAACACCTGATAGACGCAGGTGCGACGAAAAAGTTTCACGAATCTTAGTCGATCCTACTAAAATTTTCTGACTGCAGGCTTGGTGGTATGGCCATCCTGAGCGGCGGCAGGTTCGATCGCCAAGAGCATCGGATATCATAGCACAACGAATGAGCAATTCTCGTGCCATGACCGCCGTGTGAGGCTCGCCACGCCCCTTCGGTGCTGCCAGATTCAACCTAACCCGTGCTAGCTGAAAATCTTATCGGTCCCAGGCTCTCTTTTGATTAGGTTGTATCTGTTTTGACGAACGGACAGCTTGAAAGTTTCAACAATCGTCAACCAACAGGCGGGCGGGCGGACCTGAAAAAAATCCCGGAGCGGGAAGCTTTTGCTCCCGCGGCTACCGCACGGAGAAAGTGCCGAAAGCCAGGCCGAGTTCCCGCGTATCGGAAGGCGTTGAGATCGTCCGGGGCACCTCGACAACGACTTCGATCCTCTCCTGCCCGATCAGCTTTGAAGGCAACGCATACGCAAGCTCGAACTGCCCGGCATTCTGAATCGTCTTCGATCCCAGAAAAACACCGCCGGCGGTGACCTTAACGTTCAACGGACCTTCTCTCAGCTGCTCTTTAGGGCAAAAGCCGGCAAGGTAAAGCTTCTCCCCCTCCGTTTGAGGGCCGGCGATACTTACCGCACCACGTTTGCCCATGCATCTGTACGAACCCTCCAATGGATGCCACTGGCCGCCAAAAAGATCCTCGAAAATTTTCTGACCTGCGTCCACATGCCGGGGCTGGCTCACAGGCCAGGTCGGAACAACCCAGGTGGTGAAATGGTTCGTGATATTCCGCAGCTTGTCAGGGCCCACTTGGTAAACAACGGCAAGGCCGTGCTTGAGTGCGCGCCGGGCCAGTTCCGGTGCGGCTATGAAGGGTCCAACCGGTCCGTACTCAGGACGGGGTACAATCTGGGTCTCGGATCCGGGAACCAGGTATACCTGTTTGGCGCCGACGAGCCAGAAGGGCCGGTCGGAAATGCCCGCCCAAAAGAGATCGTTCGTTACGCCGTTGAGGAGAATCATTTTCCCGGGATGGAGCTGCTGTGCCCGCTCGACGCCGCGGACGACTGTCTGTATCGCCCGGCCTTGCTCGTAGTGCCAGCGCGCTACCGCCCGGCTGATGGGGAGAGAGCCGTAAAGGTAGACGCAGGCGAGAGCGATTGAGGCGGCACACTGCAGGCGGCCGGCTTTCCTGTTGGAAGAGATCGCCCAGCCGGCCAGCATCGCCAGTCCGATTGTCGGGAGGGTGAGGTAATAGTCCGAGACGTGGTCTCGAAGCGGCAGCACGGGCGCGATCACGATGACGAACCAAGCCAGGAAAAACAGGCCGAGCGGCTGACCCCGGCGAAGCTTCCAAAGCGCAAACCCGAGAAGTGCAATCGTGAGGAGGGTGGTAGCGGCTGGGACGAACCATGGCGGCAAAGGGCGGAGCTCGGGAAGCCGGGCCACTCCCAAGGCCCAGGTCCAGTACTTCCAAAACGTGCCCGCCATATGCAGGTCCCAATGCAGCATGTAGATTGGGGACACCACTTCAGGGGCGTTCAGGCGGTGCACGGCCACGTAGAGCGCCGACACCGGCAGCATCGGCAGGGTCCTCAAGAAGTACTTGCGCGCGCAAAGAAATGCGTAAGAAGCCGCAAGGGCGGGATACACCAGATTGATCTCGAGCGCCCCAAACCCGAGCAGGAAAACGGCCCACTGCCAGTAGTAGTAAGACTTCTCACCCGTTTCCGTGTATCTCAGGAACAAATGAAAAGCCAGCAGGAGGAAGAATCCGCAGAGAATCTGGTTAAAGGCAGAGGTCCAGGAAAGGGGTACGGAGAGCGCCGGATTAGCGACCCACAGTAGCGAGGCGAGCAATCCCGCAGCCCACGACCCGGTGAGTCGTCTGGTAATCGAGCCAAGCAGTGCGAGATTGGCGAACTGCGTGAGGAAGACACAAATGCGATAGGGTAGGGCCTCGAGGCCGAAGATGGAACTGAAGACCATGAAAAAGAGCCTCTCGCTCCAGGGGCGGATGGTGCCCTGAGCCATCGGAGCAAACACCGCGTGTAAGAGGCTGCTGAAGTCGTAAACGCGCAGTCGAAGCCCCAGCCAGGCGAAATCGTCCCGTTGAAACCAGGAGAGAAGCCCGAACCAGTAGAGCCAAAGGCAGAAGACTGGCGGTAGCAGCCAGAAAGCCGCCGTCCGCATCTGTG
>JADGHK010000261.1 GCA_019686145.1 Bryobacteraceae bacterium
GAAGCATTGTCAATGACAATGATCTCCTTCGCGACCCCTTTCTGGGCGAGAACCTCCTCCAGGCACCGCTTAATATATCGCCCGCTGTTATAAGTCACAATGGTGACGGAGACCAAATCGTTGTTCGACATGCGACCGAGCTTCTATGATCCTGTGCTGGAACTTGTATTCGCGTACTGATGGGTCTGTTTCCGGACAGCACCGTTAGAATTTGTGCGTTCTAAAAACCGTCGTCCGGATAACAGGCACAGACCCGCAAGCCGAATGACTTCGAAAAAAGCTTGGACGGGTTCCACCGAGCGTTCCCGCCGAAGCGCTATCACCGCTCTGGGGACAGAAGCCAGCATCACTACCGCACATAACGTCCGGAGCTCCCCCTGACGAAAATGCTTGGCAGCATACCTTAGCAGGCTACCATACCAGCAGGCGGAACGGCTTCGGGGCGACATCTTGTTAACAGAGTGTCCGCCCGAGTGAAGCACGGGAACGGAGGAGACGAGCCGGATGCGATAGCCGTGGTCGTGCAACCGCCTGCAGAAGTCCACATCCTCAAACCAGACCGGGTAAAACGACTCGTCTAACCCGCCCACCGCCTTCCAGGCGTCTTTACGGACCATCAAGCATGCCCCTGCGGGCTGCTCGACGTCCATGTCCGTCCGGAGATCCAGATCGAGGCAGCGATAGCGGCGGTTCACGGCGTTTCCCGGAAAGAGCCTGTTCCAGCCAAGCACTTCAAAGGCCAGGGTGCAAGCGTCGGGAAATCGGCGGACTGCGAAGCCAGACTGCGGTTCCAGTGAAGAATTAACAAGCAGACCACAGGCGGCGCCAACCCCGGACTGGCGGCAGGCGGCAACCAGCGGCGCGAGATTCGTCGTCAGAACCGTGTCCGGATTCAGGATCAGGATGAACTCCGCGTCGAGGGCCGCGAAGCCCTGGTTCACTGCCGCAGGGAATCCAAGGTTCACAGTGTTGGCAATGTAGCGGGCCGCCGGCCGCCGCGCGACTTCGGAAAGAGTCGAATCGGTGGATGCGTTATCAATCACGAGCACTTCAGCGCCTTCCTGCCGCAAGCAGGAATCGAGGCAGGGACCGACGACGGAGGCCGAGTTGTAAGTGACGATTACGATGCCAACCTTATCCATACTCGTGCTCGGCTTACCCCCTCCAGTGGCCTCCGGTGAGAGCGAAGTAGATGCGCCAATAGAGATCAAACCCTGTCGCTTGCTGAAGCGCGTGCAGTTCCTGCTCTTCCCGCGTGAGTATCATGTCGAGGCCAGCCGGATCCGGCGCAATTCGGCGAACCGCGCGAAACTTGCGGAGCGCCTGCCATTTGCCCCGAAGCCAGGCAGCGCCCGCGCCATGGCGAACGGCAAGCAGTCCCCATAAAAGCTGCGCCACGGCCACATTCCACCCATATCGGCGCAGCCAGTTCTTCGGGTAGTGCTTTGCGATGAGCAGCAACTGGTTCCGGGAAATCCGCCGAACAGTCTCCGGGTGCCAGCGGCCGAAAGTCGCACTGCCTTCATGGAACGCTACTGCCTCCGGCACATAGAGACCGGAGTAACCGGCGATGGCGCATCGTATTCCGAAATCGACATCCTCCAAGTAGGATTCCAGCTCCTCATCCAAGCCCCCGAGTCTTCGAAACAGTTCCATGCGTACCAGGGTCGCGGTCAGCGGCGCCGAAACGATGCGGCGCGCTTTCTCCCACAGCGGCCCGTCGGGCCGTCCCGATCCGGCGCGCCAGGCGCATCCTCCCCTGCATACCAGATCGAAGGACCCATCCAGCCTTCTGCTGTCGGCCGTGCTCAGCAGCTTCCCGCTGGCAAACCACGCTGGACGCCCGTCCCATGGAGCATCAAGCGCTTCGACCAGCTTTTGAAGCCAGTCCTGCGCCGGGGCGACATCATTGTTCACAATGGCGACGTATTCTGTGTGAACCTGCGTCAACCCTCGGTTGACAGCGCGGCTGAAGCCTGCATTCGACCCCATCGCCAGGACGCGGGCCCCGTACTCACGAGCGACCTCGGGCGACCCGTCCTCGGAACCGTTATCTACAACGAGGACTTCATCAATTTGATACGTCTGCTCGCGAAGACGTTTCAAAAGTGATGCGAGAAGTGTTCTTCGATTCCAGTGGGGTATGAGAACCGTAACGGTTGACATCGAAGGTCCCGGAAACGGTTACACCCAAGGATGGAAACGCAGGCGGGTCATTCGAAAGAATATCATTTCCTCTTTCGCCGTGCAAAACGCTTCTTCAGAAGGAAGAGGAGATTGTTAATTCCATCTCGCCAGGGATTGAGCTTAATCTCTCCAAGCCGGGAGGAGTAGAGAATCGAGATTTCCGCGAACCGTACATTGGGGCTGAGCAGGGCCTCAATCTTGATCTCCTCCGAAAAGGCCATGCTATCCGACTCGAGCTGCATGTCCTTCAGGATGCTGCGGCGGAAGACCCACATTCCGGACTGTGAATCTCTCACCCAGCGGAAGAAGAGAATGGACATTGCGAGCGAGAGGATCAGGTTCCCGATCTTGTGCTTGAGGCTCATGGCTTTCGGGTCACGGACGGGGAACCGGGAGGCGTTCAAAAAGTCCACCTCGAGGTGGAGGAAGGCTTCGAGCAGATACGAAATCGCGTCCGGCGGATAGCTGTGATCACCGTCGAGCGTAACGATGATATCGCCCGTGGCGTAGGAGAAGCCCTTCTTGTAACTGCGGCCGTAGCCGCGCACTTCTTCGCGGATGACAATAGCTCCGAACGAGCGGGCGACTTCTGATGTGCGGTCCGTGGAGCCGTTGTCGACGACGATGGTTTCGTCGACGAAATCCGGCATTCTTCGCAGGACCTGCTCAATGCCCTGCTCCTCGTTCAGGCAGGGAATGATGACGGTGATGCGTTGGCCTTTATACATGCGGCGGGCAAACCCTTATTGTAGGTGTTCCTCATTCGCTATGATGGAAGGCAGTATGCGGTTCGTGAAGGCTTTCCTGATTCCGGCCATCCTCAGCGCCGCCTTAGCGCAGACTCACGCTGATTTGGCTCAAGTGCAGACCGTGTACGTGCTGCCGATGGGTAGCGGCATGGACCAGTTTCTGGCGAACCGCCTCATCAAGGCCGGCGTGTTCCGCGTTGTTGCCGATCCGCAGCTCGCTGATGCCGTGTTAACTGAACATCTGGGCGAGCGTTTTGAGGAGCGGCTGAAGGAGCTGTACCCGAACGAGGACCAAGAGAAGGCGGCGGCGAAACCGTCGGAAGACGCGAAGGATGAGGAAACGCGCGCCGAACAACTCGAGCGCGAGCGCATCAAGGAACTGAAGGAGATGTTCCGGCCGAAGTCGAGCTCCTGGAACCGGGGCAAAGGCACATACTTTCTGGTCGATCGAAGGTCGAAACACGTGATCTGGTCCGTTTATCAGCGGCCGAAGGATATGCGCGCCTCGGAACTCGACAAGGCGGCCGAACGCATTGTGAAGCAGTTGAAACGGGACAAAGAGGAAAACCGCAAGGGCCGCTAAACGAGGCGCGTCCTCTTTTCACGGACTGCTTCATAGTACGTATCCACGAGCCTGCGAGTGATCGTAGGCATGTCCCAACGCGCCTCCACTTCCGCGCGCGCTCTTTCGGCAAGCTGCGCAGCGGCTTCCGGGTCTTCGAACAGGCGGATGACGGCATCCGCGAAGCTCGCGGGATCGTCGGCAAGCAGGCAAATCTCGCCATCTTTTTCTGCCAGCCCTTCGGCGCCGATGCGCGTTGAGACTGTCGGAATTCCCGCGGCGAAAGCTTCGAGCAGTTTTACCCGCACTCCGGATCCGTTCAGAATCGGGCAAACAAATACGGCGTAACGCGAAAGCGGCACGCGCACATCGTCTACATAGCCATGAAGCTCCACTGCGGCGCTCTGGTCTCCAAAGTGGTGCTTTGGCGGGGGCGCCGATCCGATGATGACAAGCCGCGCTTGCGGGCATTTTGTTCTCACTCTCGGAAGCACGTGGCGTAAGAACCAGTTGAGCGCCTCCTGATTGGGTGTGTGGCGGAAGCTCCCGAGGAAGAGCATGGTGAAAGGTTCACGGCCGCGCGGGCGGAAGTTGTATCGCGACGTATCGATGCCTGCGCGGAGGCCCTCCTGGATCAAGGGCCGGCGCCCCGGAAGGAAACTTGCAAGGTAGTCTTTGTTGGCGCGGCTGCACACCTGAATCCGGTCGACACGCTGCAGCATGCGCAGCTCGTACCGGAGGGCGCGGAGATATTCGACGGCCGCTGCGGCGCGGCGTCCGATGCCGCTCATCCTGGAAAGCGCGCGCGCGATCGATTGGAAGTAGACGTCATGCTCGAAGAGTATGCAGGCGACCTGCCGGAAGTCGCACACATACTGGCCCATGTTCGTGTACTCAATCTGGAAGACGTCGATGTTGTGCTGCAGAATTTGCCGGTGGATCAGCCATTCGAGATCGGCGTTGGCGAACTCTCGGACCGCGTGAGGAAGCATGGAGGCAAAGCGCGACCTGTACCCTGCCACGCGAACCATATACTCCGTCGATGCGCAAATGCGATCGAGCTCGGCGTGGTGTTCTCTCTCCTCGGGCGCATCGAGAAGAGTGATTGTGTGGACGTTGCAGTGACGGACCAGCTCACGTAGCGTCTGGAGCATGAAGACGGCGCCGCCATGAACCGGGGGGCAAATGGGATAAGGCGAGAGAAACAGTACGTTCAGGCGGGCCGGGTTCGGATCTGCTTTGAGGAATCGATCGCGGAAATAGCCGCCCAGGGGACGTCGAAAGGCTTCTGTGTCGGAGATGACG
>JADGHK010000262.1 GCA_019686145.1 Bryobacteraceae bacterium
AAGCTGGTGAGCTGCGCCTTGGGGAGCACGTCGGGGTTCAGAAGCGGTATCAAGATTAACACGGCTATGACCCCAATCTGGAGCACGAACGACAGCATCACCGTCCAGGACTTGTTGGTCTTACCTGTCCCTTCGACGAAGGTTTGATCGAACATAGCGTTGTCCTTTCCGAGCCGCTCGGCTGGGGGCCCCGGCGCTCCGCGTCCCGCGCACGCCACAGACCCCAATCGCCGGCTTAATCACTTCATGTCAGTTCACCTGAACGACTTAACCGACGGTCGCCGGGCAGATTCCCTGGCCGCGGCGCCTGCCGCGGGAGTCGCTCGCTTTCGCTTCTCCTGGAAATCATGCCAAAAGACCAGTATCGGGCTGGCGACGAAGATCGACGAATACGTGCCTACCAGAATCCCCACCACCAGTGCGAATGCAAACCCTCGAAGCACAGGACCGCCGAAGAGGAACAACGCGAGCACGGTAAGGAACGTCAGACCTGACGTCATGACCGTCCGGCTCAGCGTCTGGTTGATGCTGCTGTTGATGATTGCATGCAGCGACTCCCGGCGATGTACCTTGAGATTCTCACGGATCCGGTCGAAGATAACGATCGTGTCGTTCATGGAATAGCCCACAAGAGTCAACAGGGCGGCTACTACCGTGAGAGAAATCTCTTCGTTAAATATTGAGAAAAGCCCGATTGTAACGATCGTGTCATGAAACACGGCCAGCACGGCGGCGACACCGTAGATCCACTCGAAACGAAAAGCGATATACACCAGCATGCCGCCGAGCGCGTAGAGCGTCGCCATGATAGCCTGACGCCGCAACTCCGCTCCAATCTTCGGTCCAACCATCTCCACGTTGCGGATCGCGAACGGGGCAGCATACATTTCCGATTTGATCACGGACAGCACTTGCGGTGTTACGCCCTGAACTGCGGACAGATCATCCAGGCTCCTGACCAGACCGGAGCGCGGCGGCGTATCGCGAAAATCCGTCAGCCTCTGAGCCAAACCCTGCAGTTCCTGCTCAGACATTCCGACGCCAGCACGCTGGAGCGGATCCCGCAGGCGGTCCACGATCGCCTGATCACCTGCATTATTGAAGTCTAGCTTACCTTCCTGCGATCCGAAGGTCGCCGCGAACGTTTCCACCATCTGACGGCGCGCTTCCGCCAGTTCGCGCTCGGACCGCAACTCTGTCGTAACGATCACTTCCGAAGTGCCGGAAATATCCTGGACGCTGATCTCACCCGGAATGCGCGCGGACAACGCCGAGCGAATCCGATCGGTCGGGGGCTGCTCGACGAAGCGAACGTACATCAGGGCGCCGCCCTTGAAATCGATGCCGTAGCGCGGCCCGCCCTTGATCACAAGACTGCCCAACGACACCGCCAGAAGCACCAGCGAACCGATGATGAAGGGCCACTTCTTGCCCAGAAAATCAAAATTTGTGTTCTTGAATAATTCCATGCAACCTGTCGGACTGGTGCTCGAAACCTTAGACACCAGCCTCCCTGCGAAGGTTCCCGTGACCGTGATTCAAAACGTTACCACAATTCACCTAGATACTCAAAGACGTCATCTGGCGCTTTCGAGCGAGCGACGTTTCGAACATGGTACGGGACACAAAGACCGCTGTAAACAAGTTAGCGACCAAACCAATGACCAGCGTCACCGCGAAGCCGCGAACCGGCCCGGTACCGAAAATGAAGAGGAAGGCGCAGGAGACGACCGTGGTCACATGCGTGTCGATAATCGTGAGAAAGGCCTTGTTAAAGCCTGCCTCGATGGCGGCCATGATCGCCTTCCCTTCCCGCAACTCCTCGCGTATGCGCTCAAAAATCAGCACGTTGCTGTCAACGGCCATACCGACCGTGAGAATGATGCCTGCGATACCAGGCAGTGTCAGCACGGCCTCAAAGTAGGCAAGCGCGGCGATCAGGATGATCGCATTGAGCACCAGCGTAACGGTCGCATTGATCCCCGCCTTCCGGTAATACACGAGCATCACGAGAATGACGGCGATCAGACCGACGATACCGGCGAAGAACCCTTGCTGGATCGAATCCGCGCCGAGGGACGGCCCGACCGTTCTCTCCTCGAGGTAGACAATCGAAGCCGGCAGCGAGCCGGCCCGGAGTACTAGAGCCAGATCGGCCGCTTCTTGCTGGGATGCTGCCCCTGTGATGCGGCCCTGGTCCTCAATTCGGTTCTGAATCGTCGGCGCGCTGCGCACCTGATTGTCCAGCACGATAGCCAGACGATTCCCAATGTTCGCTTCCGTAAACCTTGCAAAGCGGTTCCGGGCGTCCTGGGTCAGGGTGAACTCCGTCTCCCACTTGCCGAACTCGTCCTGACTCGGCCGCGCATTCCGCAGGTCACGTCCTGTGATTACTGGAGTCCGGGCAAGCAAGTACCAGGCTTCGGCGGTATCCCCGCCGCGAGGCTGCTGGCGCACGAGCTTGGTGTTCAGGGGAAGAACGCCGCCGTGCTTGGCGCGGGCTGCTTCCTGGCTGGGGAACGGACCATCCTTCACTTCGTACAGCTCGAGCATGGCGGCTGTCTGGAGGATCTGCTTAATGCGGGCCGGATCGTCAACGCCCGGAAGCTGAACAAGAATCTCCCCTTCGCCGTCCGTGCGCTGCCGCTGCTGGACGACGGGCTCCGTCAGACCGAGGCCGTCAATGCGGCTCTCAATCGTCCTCATGCTGCGCTCTACCGTATCGCGGCGGAGGGTGATGGCTTCGGTCGGCTTCATCGTCATCCGGTAGTCCGTAGAGTTTACCGGCGTCAGATTCCAGGCCTGATACTCCTCGGAGATGATCCGGCGGAAATCGCCTGACCGCTCTGAAGGTATGCCTTTGATGTTGATTTGAATCTGGTCCGCCGTTTCAATCGAGTTCGGATCGTTGCGGTCCATCGCAACGTAGTTGATACCGGCTCTTCGCAAATCTTCTTTGATCCGCTCGATGACCCGGTCCGCTTCCGCCTTGAATGCGTCCTGCACTTGAACCTGAAGGACCAGGTGGCTGCCGCCCTTCAGATCCAGTCCAAGGCGGATGTTGCGATTCCAATTGGCTACCAGTTCATCCTTGCTCTTCGGCAGGCCGATAATGCCGTACAGGCAGATGAGAATCGTAATGACGATCGTAGCCCACTTGTATTTCAGATTCTTTTGCATGCTCAGACTCGACGAATAACGCTTATTGCTTCTCTTCGGTAACCAGGCCGGAAACCGCGTTGCGCGCCACCTGCAGCTTGAGGTTGTCCGGCTTGACTCGAAGTATCAGAGTATCATCGTTGTTGATTGTGACGATGGTCCCCACGATCCCTCCGGTTGTTACCACAGTATCTCCGTTCTTCAGCTCAGCCAGCATCTTCTGTTGCTGCTTCCGCTGGCGCTGCATGGGCAGGAAGAGCAGGAAGTAGAAGATCGCGAAGATTAGCAGAATCGGCAGGAAGCCCACCAACTGGTTGACTGGACTGGGCTGCTGGAAAACGATCAGATTCAGTAGCACGATTACCCTTAGGCGTAGGCCCTGACGGAGGGCGATCTAGCGATAGTTTTGCACGTTGTGATTGAGTTACCACCGAGTGGCGGACCAATGTACTCAGACTTCGTCCGCCTTCGAGGAACGCACAGCCTCCAGAAAGGTCGTGAATACCCCAAGCACTATAGCCTGACGCATCCGCCGCATCCTGTCAAGGTAATGATGCAGATTGTGGAGCGTGGCAAGCGTTGAAAATAAGATTTCTTTCGCCTGGAACAAGTGCCTCAGATAAGCACGTGAGTAGTTGCGGCAGGTATAGCACTCGCAGGACTCATCCAAAGGTCGGTTGTCATCCCGATAGCGTGCCTGCTTAATGACAATCCGACCATTGTTCGTAAACAGATATCCATTGCGGGCGTTGCGCGACGGCAGCACGCAGTCCATCATATCTATGCCTCGCGCGACATACTCCGGCAGCTCGTCAGGCATACCCACGCCCATGACGTAGCGCGGACGATCCTCGGGCAGAAGAGGGGTCGTCGCCTCCACCATCTCCATGCTCAGCTCCCGCGGCTCGCCGACCGACAATCCGCCGATCGCATAACCTTCGGCATCCAATTCCCGAAGCTCCCCTGCACAGCGCCTCCTCAGGTCCGAAAACATCGACCCCTGCACGATCGGAAAGAGCGCCTGCCGGATCTCTCTTTCGTTCTGCCGCTGGCGGTAATGAGCGAAAGCTCGACGGGCCCAGCGAACAGTCAGATCCGTGGAAGCGGATGCCTCCTCGTAAGTCGCTGGATACGGCAAGCACTCGTCGAGGACCATCATGATGTCACTGCCGAGCGCAAGCTGTACATCGACCGTGGATTCGGGCGTAAACAGGTGGGGATCGCCGTTCAAGTGCGAGCGGAAGAGCACTCCCTCTTCCTTCACGCGGCGCAGACCGTTCAGGCTGAAAACCTGGAAACCTCCGGAATCCGTGAGGATGGCTCGCGGCCAGTTCATAAATTTGTGAAGGCCGCCGAATGACTGGATCAAATCATGTCCGGGACGCAGATAAAGGTGGTAGGTGTTCGCGAGAATGATCTTCGCGTCCAGGTCGCACAGAAGTTCCCGCTGCGTCAGCCCTTTCACGGTCGCCTGCGTGCCGACAGGCATAAAGACCGGTGTTTCGATGGTTCCGTGAGAAGTATGCAGGAGACCGGCCCGCGCCCCTGTGTGGGGACATCGAGCCACGATTTCAAAACGGAGAGATTGCCCCAAATTCCTATTGTAGAGTGAAATGCTACCGGAGCATTCCACGCAC
>JADGHK010000263.1 GCA_019686145.1 Bryobacteraceae bacterium
GAAGCGGATCGTGGAAGACATGTTCATCCTCGCGCAGGCGGATGCAGGAGCCTACCAGCCTTCGATATCGCCCTTGTACCTGACGGATTTGGCCGACGAAGCGATGCGAGCGGCGAAAGTGCTCGCTCACGCCAAAGGGGTTGCCGTTTGCGATAACCGGCCCGATCAGGACTATGAGTTCGAAGGAGATGAAGGCCTGCTGCGGCAGCTCATGCTCATCCTGCTCGATAACGCTGTGAAGCATACTCCGGCCGGCGGCCAGGTTGAACTTCGGCTGCACGGTCAGGACGGCGGATACGTATTAGAGGTCAGCGATACTGGAACAGGAATCGCCGAAGCAGACCTTCCGTTTATCTTCGACCGCTTTTATCGCGGGGATAAGGCGCGTTCGCGCCGTGATCCGGGAGCCGGGAGCGGAGCAGGCCTCGGCCTTGCGATTGCCAAATGGATTACGGAACTGCACGGAGGCGCGATTTCTGCTTCCAGCACTCCGGCCGGCACCACGTTCCGCGTCTGGCTGCCGTACGCTCGCAATCCCCGCGTTGCTGCCGCCGCCACTTAGCTGCCGCGTTTATCCTGGGTTTAACTTCCATCCGGTATCCTGCTGTGTCAAGGACCGTCGCGTCCTGCCCGCATCAGTGCACCATGAGAAGTCTTATCCTTTTGGCAGCCGCTTTTTGCGCGGCCGGACAGGAGCAGACCAGCCTGAGTCCGGAACAGGCAGTGGAGCAGGCGTTGCTGTCGCATCCTTTGCTTGCTTCCGCCCGGGCGCGGATCGAAGCGGCTGAAGGTCTGCGTCTTCAGGCTTCTCTCCGGCCGAATCCGCGCCTCTATCTTCAGTCGGAGAACGCACGCCTGGGAGGAACTGCCACCCCCTTTCGTTTCGCCCAGGAGACGGACAATTTCGCCTACGCCTCCCAGGTGATCGAAGCCCCGGGCAAGCGAGATATGCGGACCCGGCTTGCAGGAGAGGTCATTCGCCGCCGCCAGGCCGATCTTGAGCTTCTCCGCGCCCAGATCGCCCGTCGCGTCGCCGTCGCCTACTGGTCCGCCGTCGGCGGCGAGCACATTCGCGAAATACTCAGGCAGAACCTCGCCAACTTTGAGCAGACCGTGGAGTATCACCGGAATCTCGTGCGCGAAGGCGCGGCAGCGGAAGTGGATCTGATCCGAATCGAGGTAGAGAAGGATCAGGTCGCCGTACAGTACCAGAACGCGGAGCAGGAAGCGCGCCGTCTCCGCCTGCAGCTCTTCCAGGAGATGGGCAAGCCCGACCAGCCGGACGTGGTCCTCGCTGGCAACCTCTACGATGTCCGGCCATTCGTCACCGACACGATCGAGCAGGCGATGGCGAGAAGGCGGGACCTGCAACTCGGACGGCAGGTTGTGCAACAGGCCAGAGCAGCCGAGCGCGTCGAACACGCGAATGCGAAACCCGATCCGGAGGTTCTGTTCGGCTACAAGCGAACAGCCGGGTACAACACCGTGATCGCGGGCTTTCAGATCCCCTTGCCGTTTCGCAACCGTAACCAGGGCGGGATTGCAGCCGCCGTCGCAGAGACGAAAGCTGCCGAACATGAATTAAAGTCAGCCGAACTGGCAGCGGAAAGCGAAATTCTCGCGGCTCAGAACGAGTACAACCAAAAGCTGCGGCTGGTTACGGAGACGGTACCCAAGATTCGCAGCCAGGCCGAAGAGACGGTACGGATCGCGCGGGCGGTTTATCGGGAAGGAGCAAGCGACCTGTTACGCCTGCTCGACGCCGAGCGTACAGCCCTGCAGGCCCAACTGCTGTTCGTTCGCTCGCTCACCGAATACCACGTCGCCCTGGTTAATTTGAAAGCTGCCACAGGAATGCTCCCGTGAAAGTTCTTCGAACGATTGCCATTGCTGTTTGTGCTTCTTTATTCTCCTGCTCTGTCAACCGGCCTTCGCTCGCGGATGCAGGGGCGGATGGCTCTGAAAGCAAAGAGGCTGACTCCATAAGGATCGATGACAACACCAGCCGCGATCTGGGTATCAGCGTCGTCAAGGTTGCCGAGCTGCCGGCCGGAACACCCGTTCTCGCCACAGGACAACTCCAAATTAACGAGGACGCCAGCTGGCAGGTGGGAGCGATTACGGACGGCAAAATCGTTTCCGTCCCTGTTCGCGTGGGTGACTTTGTGCGGGAGGGCCAGCCGCTGGCCTTCCTTCACAGTCACGACGTCCATGACGCACGCGCGACCTACCGCCAGGCGCTTGCCGAGCTGGCCAAGCAGAAGGCGGTAGCCGATCAGGCCCGCGCGGTACGTGACCGGACGCGGCGCCTGTTTGAGTTGCGGGCCGCGTCGAAGCAGCAGCTCGATGCAGCGGAGACGGAATACCTCAGCGCTACAACCGCCGTCTCCATTGCTCAGGCAGAGGTCGATAAGGCACGCTTTCACCTGACCGACTTTCTCGAAGTCCCGGCGGAAGAGCCGCCACGCACCGAACACAATCGCACGGCGGACGCGCTTACCATCAAATCCCCTGCCTCCGGAACAGTGATGGAACGAAGAGCGACGGCCGGAACGGTTGTCTCCACAGGCGATCTCGTGTTCCTCATCGCGGACCTCAGCTCCTTGTGGCTGATCGCGGCTGTCAATGAGGCAGACCTCTCGCGGATTCACCCCGGACAGCGCGTCGCGGTTTCGGTTCGGGCCTACCCGGACCGCAAGTTCTTTGGGCGTGTCCTCCGCCTTGGAGAACGTCTGGACCCCCAGACGCGAACACTGCAGGTTCGCATTCTCGTCCCCAATCCGCATGGGCTGCTGAAGCCAGATATGTTTGCCAATGCCGAGTTTGAAACGGACACCAGCCGCATGATGCAGATTCCTGAGTCCGCCGTGCAGAAGGTGAACGGCAAGCAGGTTGTTTTTGTAAAGGAGAGCCCGGGCGTCTTTCGTCAGAGGGAAGTGAGGCTGGGCTCAAAGTCCGGCAATTGGATCCAGGTGACCTCCGGTCTGGAGCGCGGCGATGAGGTGGTCGTCGACGGGGCCTTCCTGCTGAAGTCGCAGTTGATGAAAGGCTCCGGAGAATAGCGCGGTCATGCTGAAGCGAATCATCGACTTCGCGCTGGACAACCGCTGGCTCGTTCTCGCCGCCCTGGCTCTCATGATTGCGGGCGGCCTGTATGTAGCCATGCATATTCCCATCGATGCATTCCCCGATCTCACCAACAATCAGGTTGTCGTCATCACGGAATGCCCAGGGTTCTCTCCGCTGGAGGTCGAACAATCCGTAACGTTTCCGATCGAGACGGCTGTCATGGGCCTGCCTTCCACACAAGGAGTCCGCTCGATCTCGAAGCTCGGTCTGTCCACGGTCACCATCATCTTTGAAGACCACGTGAACACGTGGCTCGCGCGGCAGATGGTGAACGAACGTGTTCAAGAGGTCCGTTCGCGCCTCCCGGAAGGCCTCGAACCAACCCTCGGGCCCGTTGCGACAGCCTTCGGCGAAGTCTATCAGTACACCGTGGAAGGCGACGGGCACAGCCTGATGGATCGAAAGACGCTCCATGACTGGCAGATGCGGTTTCAACTTCGAACTGTGCCGGGGGTCAACGAAGTAAATAGCTGGGGAGGCGAGACACGGCAGTACATGGTCGAGGTGGATCCGCTCCATCTCCAACGGTACGGCTTGACGATCCGCGATGTCTTCGAGCGCCTGCGCGATAACAACGCTAACTTCGGGGGCGGCTTTATCGAACATGCGGCCGAGCAGTACACGGTAAGAGGGATCGGCCGCACGCAATCGCTCGCGGATATTGAAAACATTGTGCTCACCGCGCACAACGGAACACCCGTGCTGGTTCGCGATGTCGCTCGCGTTTATGTCGGAGCGATTCCTCGCCAGGGCGCGGTGCTGCGCGATGCCAAAGGAGAGACTGTGTCAGGCATGGTCATCATGCTAAAGGGCGAAAACGGACTGCGAGTCATCGAACGTGCGAAGGAGAAACTTGCCAGTCTTCGCCTGCCGGAGGGCGTAAAGATCGTTCCTTTCTACGACCAGTCCGAGGTGATCAAGGGAACCATCCGGACAGTTACACGGAATCTGATTGAAGCAGGACTGCTGGTCGTGGCCGTCCTTCTCTTGTTCCTTGGAAACATTCGTGCCGCCCTGATCGTTGCTTCTGTGATTCCAGTCTCCCTGCTGTTCGGCTTTCTCGGCATGGCGGCCTTCGGCATCTCTGCAAATCTGATGAGCCTCGGAGCCATCGACTTCGGCATGGTTGTGGACGGCGCTGTCGTCATGATGGAGAACTCGGTGCGGAGGCTCGCTCACAGCAGATCCCCGAACCGCCTTGAGGTTATCCGTGACGCAGCGAAAGAAGTAGCTCGCCCAATTGTATTTGCAGTCGCCATCATTATCGCTGTCTACTTTCCGATCTTTACGCTCGAGGATCTGGAAGGGCGCATGTTCCGCCCGATGGCCATTACAGTCTGCTCGATGCTCGTCGGTTCCCTGCTCCTGGCGCTTACCGTTGTGCCCGTGCTGGCCGGCTTTGCGTTGAAGGGGCCGATCATAGAAAAGGAAGAAGGCTGGTTTTCGAGGCTGCGTACAGCCTATCGCCGCTCGCTCAGCCGCGCGTTACGCGCGCGTCCCGCGGTGCTCGCGTTTGCCTTAATTTCGGTTGTCGTCGCAGTCGGCTCCATCGCGTTCATCGGAACGGAATTTATGCCCCGTCTGGATGAAGGCTCCATCCTCATCACGACGCGCAAGCTTCCGGGAATCGGCCTCAGCGAATCAATTCGAATC
>JADGHK010000264.1 GCA_019686145.1 Bryobacteraceae bacterium
GAACCGCCACGGCCGATCGTGATCTCATTTTGCGTAACCACGTAAAGCTGCTCGCCGGAATCGTCCTCATAACGGATTTCTGCATACACAGTTTCCGCCGCCCGCCGCGTGGGAGGCTCCGCAGTCTGCCGGGTGATGGGTGTTGCTCCTTCCGCCGGGCTGGCGGCAGAATCCGTTTCGATGAGCGCGGTCATGACGCCGTGATAGCCGGGTTTCGGAGGCTCGTTGAGTTCCGAGTGAATCTCAACGTGTCCGGCGGGGACGCTTCCCTCCGCATCGGGCAGGAATTCAATCGACCAGTCCGACGCGGCAATCCGGTAGCACTTCGATGGGCGCCGCCAGGGAAGGCCGAATGGCCGGGCGTTCAGGCGGCGAAGGTGAGCTGAGAGTGCGCGCTTCGCATCTTCCCGTATGAGATGGAAAACACCCGCCAGACGTGAATAGTCGTCGGGGTGCATATAAACGCTGTAGATACAGGGTAGAAGGACGGCGTAGTTCATTTCGAACTGGCCGAGTGTCATGTTGCGGATGAGTTGCTCGATGATCAGCTTGCCGCTAACAGGAGGCGTCGAGGATGCTCTTTCACTCTGAGCCATACATCCGTTACCCGACTTTGACAAACTCCGAGGGAGCGGATTTTGTCAAACCTGTCATACGGCCGCCGCGGTGGCCGGGCTTTCATTATAGAGGCCGAGCGTAACTGAGTCCAGCACAGCGCACTGGTCCGGCGGCTCCGGCATGGGACGATGGGAAACCTTTTCGGCTCGATAGAATCCATCGGGGGAGGAGGAGAGATGGCAAACGGCATTTCGGGCCGAAACCTTGCAGTCATGGCCAGTGGAGTGGCGCTAGGAGTGGCGAGCAGCCGGCTCCTGCCTCCGCTCCTTGCACAAACCTTCGGCGATGTTCGTTCCCGCATGGGGAAGGACCCGCTCGAGCGGCTCACGCAGGACCACCGTCACATCCTGTCTGTACTGCAACAGATGGAAGGGACTTCAGTCGATGAGCTGGCACGGCGCGCGCGTCTGTTCCTCTCTCTCAAACGGACATTCGCAAAGCATGCGATGGCCGAAGAGGACGTCGTTTACCCGCTGCTGCACGACGAAGTGCGCGACGTGGAGCAAAGCAAGCGCCTCTATGCCGAGCACGGGGAAATGAAGATTCTCCTGTTTGAGATCGAGCAGGCCCTGATGGAGCGGCGGAGCTGGAATGAACAGGTACGCAGCCTTCGCAGCATGGTCGAGCGGCATGCCCGCGAGGAAGAAGACGTCGAGTTTCCCAAGCTCCGGCAGGCCCTCGACATGCGTCGCACGCGAAGGCTGTCTTCGCAGGTCCGGCGGGAAGAAGCGCTCGTGCTCTAGGACTCGCTTTGGCCGGCGGTTCGAATTCTGGAAGCCCCATTCTGCTGTCAGGGCAGAATGTCTAGCGCGTACTGGATATCGAGATCGGTTGGATCCATTTGCCTTGCAGCTTCCAGTTCTTTCCGGGCCGCCGCCACATCGCCGGACCGCGCCAGGATCAGACCGAGGTTCTTTTGTAGCGCAGCGCGGATCGGACAGCTTCCGCACGCATCCACAGCCGCTCGCAGCTTGCTCACCGCTGTCTGCCAGTCCTTCTCCTTGGCAGCATCGAGACCGAGATTCGACAAAACGCGCGCCTGCGTGACCGCCAGCTCGTTCTGCTTGAGCTCGCGCACGCGTTTGGCCAGAGCCTCGAATTCGGGGGACTGTGTGCCGGCCAGCGCTCGAAGCAGTGCGTACGCCGCCTGCGAGTCCATGGGATCGATACGCGCCGCCTCGCGTAAATGTACGATCCCTTCTTCTTTCCGGCCTAACCGGATTAGCGCCTGCCCCAGAGCAAGCCGCGCCTTCCCGTTGCCTGGTTCGGCCTTCACAACCTTCTCGAGCAATTCCGCCGCCTCTGCCTGTTTGCCGAGGCTGGCAAGCGCATTGCCCAGGACAAGCATTGCCGGCATATAGCCAGGCTGCAGGCGCAGGGCCGTTTCCAGCGCCTCTCTTGCTTCCTCATGCTGCTTCAACTCGTGCAGCGCCCTGCCCCGATAGTAGTGCGCGGCCGCTAATATGGGATTCAGCCGTACCGCTTCATTGAACGACTTCAGCGCTTCTGGCTGGTTGCCCATGTCAGCCAGGGTCACACCCAAATTTACATGCGCCTCCGCCGAGCCCGGCTGAACCTCGATCAGGCTCCGGAAGACCCCTGCCGCAGCCTCCAGTTGACGCATACGCACTAGGGTCATTCCCAACGCCGACAGAAGTGCTGCGTCCTTAGGCTTCGCAGCAAGTCCCTTCCGGAGTACCTGCGTGGCCTCGGTGTACCGCTTCTGCTGCGTCAGGTGCAGCCCGAGGGTCAGGTACGGTTTTGGATCAGAGGGCGCGACCGAAATCGATTCCCGGAGCGCTCCCTCGGCTTCCTGGCTCCTGTTTTGCCGGAGCAGCGTGGCTGCGTATTCCTGCAACGCGGCGCTCAGAACAGTCTGGACGTTTGTGTCGCCCGGCTTCAGTCCCGCTGCGGCACGCAGGTGTTCGACCGCGCCCCCATGGTCGCCCGCCTGGGATAAGGCAAGACCAAGGTTGTAGCGCGCCTCAAGGAGTTTCGGATTCCGCTTGACGGCCTCCCGAAACGACGAGATCGCACACTTCGTCTGCCCCCGCTCGATAAACCAATAGCCAAGGGCGCTATATGCTTCCGCGCTCGGCTGGCTTTGAATATCTGCCGCAAGGTCCGGAGGAGCGGTACAGCCGGAAGGAACCTGCGCCGCCGCGACCGCCAGCAGGCTGAACAGCAGACATGCCGCCTGGGAAGCGCGCCCCCGGAAACCGGGGTTCCCGGGGGCTGCCAGCGCGCGCGGAATCCGCTTTACCAAACCACCTTCCCGGCGAGCTGCACCACGCGGTTTCCGGTAGAACCGCGCACCTGTCCAAAGAACGGGCTCGCCATGTTCGCGTCCGGAATGTTGAAGATAGGTGTGTTAGTGGCCCCGAAAGCTTCGGCGCGGAGTTCGAAGCGCACCTGCTCGTTGATGGGGAACCGCCGGAACAGCGAGAAGTCAAGGTTGCGCGTCCAGTCCTGCCGCATGATGTTGCGGCCAGCGTTTCCATAGGTAAACGGAGGAGGCGTCGCGAAGGCCGCCGTGTTGAACCACCGTTCCGGAGTCCGCTTGTCGAGCCTCCAGTCCCCGACCACATTCGGCCTCATGTATGTATTGGGATTGCCGACGTTGGCGATATCGCCAGGAATGCTCACATGGAACGGCAGTCCGGAACGTAACTGCAAGATGCCGTTAATTTGCCATCCGCCGATGATATAGTCGGCCACCTTGTTGTTCGTGGCGAGCCATTTACCTCGGCCAAACGGGAGTTCGTAAATGAAGCTACCGACAAAGTTATGCGGCACGTCGTAGGACGAGACGCTCCGGCTGCCGTTCAGGTCGTATTCATTCTGCACCGCGCAGCCTTCCGTGCCGAAGAAGCCGGAACAGGCGATGTCAATGGACTTCGACCATGTGTAATTGGTGATGAACATCAACCCGTTGCTGAAGCTGCGCTTTAACGACAACTGGAACGCGTTGTAGTTATTGCGCCCGATGCTCTTGGCGAAGTAAGTCGGCTTCATGTAGGGGAAACGCATCCGGTCTCTCGGATCCCCCGGTCCTGGAACGACTGCGGTATTTCTCGCGGCCCCCAGATCCAGACGGCGGCCGCCCGAGCCCACATAGTCCACCGACAGCACCGTGTTCTGAGCCAATTGGTGCTGAATGCCAAAGTTCCACTGCAGCGAGTAGCCGTTCTTCCACTCCGGATCCATATACCACCAGTTCATCTGCCAGGGCAGCTCGGGAGGCAGGTTCGTCGCTCCCAGCCACTCGGTTTGCAGCTTCACTCCGGGAAACAGATTCGATGGCGTCGGGTTGTTGAGATTCGTGTACATCGTTGTGGCAACCATTGGCCAGTTGCCGCCGATGCCCCGCGCCGACTGATAGACGCCGGCCCAGCTGTCATAAAAGATTCCGAACGATGTCCGAATCGCCGTCTTCTGCGTCGCGCGGTAGGCGATGCCAAGCCGCGGGCCGAACATGTACGGGCTGCCCCTCATGATCGTGCCGCCGGGCGCCTCAATGACGTTTTCGGGCAGCTTTCCGTCCGGCGTCGGGATGCACGGCGCTTTACCGAGTTGCGAGCAAGGCCCCGGAACTTTGAGCACCCAGTACTCCCCGGTGTCCGTGTTCATGTTGCCCGTGTAGATGTTGTTGTCTTCCACCCTGCCGAACGGCGGAATCCAGGTGTAGTCGTAACGTAGGCCGATGTTGATCGTGAGCCGCTGCGTCGCCTTCCAGGAATCGGAGATGTAAAGACCCATTGAGCCGCCAAACCGCAGACTCTCCAGCAGGTCCCTCCGGGTAGAAGAATAGGGAACGTTCAGTAACGCGGACGCAATCGCGTTCCCTGTGTTCGCGGAGTTGTTCGGGTCGGCGGTCTCATATTCGCGGAAGCTGACGCTGTGGTAGTTGATGACCATCCCCATGTCGGCGCGTATGAATTCGCCGCCCATCCGCAGGGTGTGGTTGCCCATAATTTTTGAATAGTTGCCCTTGATCTGCCAGTTGTCGCCAGGGCGATTTACGGTGTAATTCTCCCCGCCCGAAAACCAGTTCGATATGCTGACGCCCGGATAGAGCGTGACGCCTCCAGTGGTGTATTCGGTAAGACCCGGCCCCAGCCCCATCTTCGATCCAAAATCGCTCGGCAAATTCGTGTA
>JADGHK010000265.1 GCA_019686145.1 Bryobacteraceae bacterium
AGCCAGGTTGGCGGGACCGATCACGGTGACGCCGTGTGCTTCCACAACCTCATCAGGGCGTGTCAATTCGCAGTTGCCGCCCCTTTCGGCCGCAAGATCAACGATTACGGAACCCGGAGCCATCGCCTTCACCATCTCCTCGGTAACCAAAACGGGGGCTTTCTGGCCCGGGATCGCGGCCGTCGTGATCACGACATCGCTTGCCGCTACTGCCCGCGCCATCAGCTCGCGCTGTCTTCGATAGAAGGACTCGTCCTGCGCTTTTGCATACCCGCCCACGTCTTCCGCGTCTGTGCTTTCGAGCGGGATCTCCAGAAACTTGGCGCCCACGCTCTCTACCTGTTCGCGCACAGTCGGGCGGACGTCATAGGCTTCGACCACCGCCCCGAGCCGTCGGGCCGTCGCGATCGCCTGGAGGCCTGCGACGCCCGCGCCGACGACAAATACTTTCGCGGGTGAAATGGTGCCTGCGGCGGTCATCAACATCGGGAACAGCCGCGGCAGGCGCTCGGCGGCGAGCACAGCGGCTTTGTAGCCAGCCACCGTGGCCATCGATGAGAGCGCATCCATGGACTGTGCTCGCGTGATGCGCGGAATTAGCTCCATGCTGTAAAGATCCGCGCCGGAGGGAGCGAGGTCTTGCACGATCCGTGGCGCATTCAGGGGATCGAGGAATCCGATCAGCTTCTGCCCGCTGCGCAGCTCGCCGGGGTTCGTGTCACTCGCATGGATGCGGAGTACGATGTCCGCCTGTGAATAAATGTCGCCACGGGAGCCGGCGATGCGGGCGCCTTTTTCCACGTAGGCAGAGTCCGGATAGCCTGCATGCTGACCGGCGCCCTTCTCGATCAGTACTTCATGTCCAGCATTGACCAGGGCCGGTACCGCCGCGGGTACCAGCGATACCCGGCGCTCGCCGCGCCTTGTTTCTCTCGCCGCGCCGACGATCATCACTCAAGAGAGTACTGGAGGATTTCGCCAGAGGGAAGCCTCTGGTCCGGCCGGGAAGCGGCGGCGTTCGCGCTTAGGATTTTTCCCGAATCGGAAACAGCTCGGACTCTGTCCTTGCAGCTGCCAGATATTTCTCAATGCGGGCTACGACATCGGGGTGCCGCGCCGCAACATTGTTCTTCTCCCCGGGGTCCTTCTTCAGGTCGTACAGCTCCAGAGGCTTGTTGAGCCCGAACCGCACGGCCTTCCAGTCGCCCATACGGACGGCTTGGGCGAAGCCGCGTTCGTGGAATTCCCAGTAGAAGAACTCGTGCCGGCGCTGTGCCTTTCCAAGGAGGGCGGGCAGGACCGAAATGCCATCGGTGTCCCGCGGAACGGGCTGCCCGGTCAGCTCGGCGACTGTCGGAAGGAAGTCCCAGAATGCCCAGGGGTGGTCGCTGACGGTCCCTTCTGGAATCGTTCCCCGCCACCGTACAATCGCCGGAACTCGAATGCCGCCTTCGTACAGGTCGCGTTTGATGCCTCTCAACGGGCCGCCGCTTTTGAAGAAATCGGGATCGTGCCCTCCCTCTCGGTGCGGGCCGTTGTCGCTTGTAAAGATCACGAGCGTGTTTTGATCCAGCCCACGTTTCTTCAACTGCTCCATAATGCGGCCGATGTCGCGGTCCATGTGAGTGATCATGGCCGCGAAGTTCTTTTCTGGTTCGGGCCAGGGGCGGTTGGTGTACGGCGCGTTGTCCGGAATCTCCATTCCATTACCCGTGTCGCGGCCCAACTCATTGTTGGCATGCGGGATGGTATAGCAGACGTGCAGGAAGAACGGCCGCGGATCGTCCGCCTCCAGGAACTGAAGAGCGCGTTTCGTAAACAGGTCGTGCGCGTAGTCTTTCTTCTGGGCGCCGAAATTGCCGTTCAGCAGCACTTCATGATCGCCGTCGAGCAAATGTTCGGGGAAGTAGTTGTGCGCGTGTCTTTGGCTGAAATAGCCGAACCACTCGTCGAAACCCCGCTTGGTGGGATAGCCCGGCGTATCCAGCCCGCCGAGCGACCACTTTCCAAAAAGCCCCGTACGGTAGCCTGCTTTCTTGAAGATCTCGCTAACGGTCACGTCCTCCAGCGTGAGCGAGGCATCGCGGCCCGCGTTGCCGCGTACCCGGGCGTGGCCTGTGTGCTTGCCAGTCATCAGGCAGCAACGTGACGGTGCGCAAACGGTGCTGCCGGCATACGCCTGAGTAAATCGAACTCCCTCCGCCGCCAGGCGGTCGATGTTCGGCGTCTGAATCTGCTTCTGCCCGTAACAGCCGAGGTCACCGTAACCGAGGTCGTCGGCGAGGATCAGGATGACGTTCGGCTTCCTCGCCGGAGCCTGCTGCGCCATTAGGCCGCCGGCGGTCAGCGTCGCAAGGAATTCACGGCGATGCATGAGAGAAGTATATACTCGTGTCTCATGCTTGATACAGCCATCATAGCCGCCTACTTTCTGATAGTCTTTGCGATCGGCTTTTATCACTCCCGGCGCGAACGCACGGCGCGTGACTACTTCCTTGCTGGCGGAGGCGTCGGGTGGTTTGCCATTGGCGCCTCGCTCTTCTCTACGAACATTGGAAGCGAGCATTTCATCGGATTGGCAGGTTCCGGCGCCTCCAGCGGGCTCGCCGTGGGCTGCTACGAGTGGTCGGCGAGCCTTTGCCTCTTCCTGCTGGCCTGGCTTTTTGTCCCGCACTACCTGAAGAGCAAGGTCTATACCATGCCGGAGTTCCTCGAGCGGCGATACGGTCCCAGCTGCCGCTGGTATCTGACCGTGGTCTCCCTGTTTGCCTACATCTTCACGAAGATCTCTGTGTCGCTGTTTGCCGGCGCGATTCTCATCCGCGAGGTGTTCGGCTGGGATTACATGACCTCCGCGGTGCTGCTTGTCATTGCAACCGGCGTATACACCGTCTTTGGAGGTCTCGCTGCTGTTATTTATACCGATCTCTTTCAATCGGTCATTCTGGTCCTTGGCGCCGTGGTGCTGACCGTGCTCGGATTGGATAAGGCGGGCGGTTTTGCAGGGCTGCGGGAAGCGCTCCCTCCCGATTTCTTCCACATGATCAAACCCATCGATCATCCGGTCTACCCGTGGCTTGGCACCACATTCGGAACGCTCATCCTGGGAATCTGGTATTGGTGCACCGATCAGGTGATCGTTCAGAAGACCCTGAGTGCGAAGAACGTTGAGCACGCGCGCCGAGGAGCTGTGTTCTGTGCTGGCCTGAAGATTCTTCCGGTGTTCATCCTGGTGCTGCCCGGTCTGATCGCCAAGGCCCTCTGGCCGAATGAGGTGACGGGGGACAACGCTTACCCGCTCCTGGTGCTTCGGCTTCTGCCTGAAGGACTCACCGGACTTATGGTGGCCGCGCTGCTGGCCGCGCTGATGTCGTCATTGAGCTCCGTCTTCAATTCCTGCTCGACGCTGATCACGATGGACATTTACAAGAAGCTCCGGCCGGAAGCATCCGAGCGCAGACTTGTGCTCGTGGGGCGGCTGATGACGGCCGCCATCGTCGTGATCAGCATTGCCTGGATTCCTTTCATTCGCTACCTCAGCAATGAGGTCTACCAGTACTTGCAGAGCGTCCAGGCTTACGTGGGCGCTCCGATTACAGCTACATTCCTGACAGGAATTCTTTGGCGCGGCGCTACCGCCCGAGCCGCCATCACGACATTGATCTTTGGCGGAATTGTCGGCGCGAGCCGTTTCCTGCTCGACATCCTGCACAATGCTTTGGGTTGGGATCTGGGGCCCCTCAACGCGGTGGTCCAGTTCAGTTTCCTCAATTTCAGCGTGATCGTCTTCCTTGTTTGCGTCGTTCTGATGGTGACCCTGAGCAAGATGAGCCAGCGCCCCGCGCCAGCGCAGATTGAGGGCCTGACGTTCGAGTGGACCGGCGTGCGTTCGCCGCAGTGGGGCAACGCGGTGCTGACAGGCCTGATTGCCATCGCGATCGTGAGCCTTTGGTATCACTTCAGGTAAATGTGAAAGTTCCCAGGGAGAAGCAAGACTCGCGGCTGATGCAGGCGATGTTCGACGCCATCGCCCCGCGCTACGACTTTGTTACCCGTGCCTTCTCGGCGGGGCTTGACCGGAAGTGGAAGCGCGATGCCGTTCGGAAGGCCGATCTGCCATCCGGCGCCACCGTTCTCGATCTCGCCAGCGGCACAGGCGATTTCTCCCTCCTCGTGCGCGAGCGCGATCCGGCAGCGCGGCCGGTTGCAGTCGATCTGACCCATTCCATGCTCGTGTATGGAAAAATCCGCGGGCTGCCCGAGGCAGTTTGCGGAGATGCGATGTTGCTGCCTTTCTCCGACGGGATGTTTGATGCGGCCTTCGTCGGCTTTGGCCTTCGCAACTTTCCGGATTTGCCGACTGCTCTCTCCGAGCTCCGCCGCGTCCTGAAACCGGGAGGGACCCTTGTCATCTATGACTTTTTCTTGCCGGAGCCAAAGCTGTGGCGGTGGATCTATCTTGGGTATCTCTATCTTCAGGGAGCGTTCTGGGGGCTGCTCCTGCACGGGAAAGCTCGCATCTACACTTACATCCCTGATTCGCTGCGCGCCTTCACCACCACCTCCAAGCTTGCGGCGCTGCTCGAGGCTCTGGGATACGAACAGGTGCGGACGCGCTCTCTGGTTTTTGGCGGTCTGGCCATTCAATGGGCCCTGAAGCGATAAGCCGACCGTCCTGCGTGCTTGCGTTAAGATCTGCCCGAATTATAGAGTGTTTCTGACCTGGAGAGTATCATGAGTCATTCTCGCCGCTCCCTTATTGCGGGTATTGCGGGC
>JADGHK010000266.1 GCA_019686145.1 Bryobacteraceae bacterium
ATGTTCATTGCAGTGCCATTCGCAATGCTTCGTCAAGTTCCACTTCCCTTGCGTTTGAAGGCCGAGTACGAAGTGCAAGGAATCCGGTTGACGGCTTTTCACTTGCCAAGGCTCTCAATACGTCTTGAACATATGGAGATTCCGCGCTGATATAACCCAGCTTTACAAGCATTTGGACGGCGCCTGCATACTCGTTCATTACGTCGGCTCTGTCCGCGTTAGCTTCAAAACGAGGCCCAAATACGAAGGCCGCTGTACCTGGAAAGGCCATTCGGCGCAGGACACTCAGCTGCTCCTTGATTCGAGCAGGAAGATCGGTTGGCAGTTCGCTGCTCGTCATGCTACCTCGCGCGACGACGCGAACAAGTCCAGGTTTGCGGCTGTCGACTAAACGGAACTCGCCTGTCGCGCCCGGCGGAATCATCCCATTCGACGACTTGAGAGCTATCGGGCGGCGGAGTATTGAGTCGTTCAACTCCAGATGAGTGACCGGCTCTTTTGCAGCCGGGTCGTTTCTGACTACATACGTATAGATATAATTCGTGCCTTCGCGTTCCACCCTCGAAGAAACCGTTGCCCGCACATTACTGCCGATGGGAACGGTAAATCGACGAATTCCACTACCGCCGTCTGGGCGATAAAAGACCACCGCGTGAGCTCTCCGAGCGTCCATATATATATACCCGTTTCTGGCATTCCTGGCGGAATAGTGCCGTCCGGACGTAGAAGTGGAAACGGGCTCAATGCCGCCGTTTGCGCTGTCGCCACGGCGGCTGCAAAGAGAGTGATGGCGATTTGCGTAGCGAAAAACGGCTTTTGCATCAAATCCCTCCGAGAAGGATCAGAGATATCTGGGAAAGTGAGGTAAATGTGCCTGTTCTCCCCTTCGCCGTGAACCTGCACACGCGTTTGCAATAGCAGGCAGTGCGAGGTTTACATACCGTTTCGTCGATTCTGTCGTTCTTCAACGGATAATGCCATCTCTTTCATAAAAATAGACAAAAAACGAACAATCCTTGCTGGAACATCCGTTGGAACCGCGCGGCTCTGAGGTATGATCAACAGCGATGCATTGGAACGACGCAGCCGAAGATTTACTGAATCAGATCCTGTCCCGCACGCCGAGGCCGGTTCGAGACGAAACAGAAGACCGCATTCGCGACGCGGCTCATGCACTGGCAGAGGAAGAAGGCAAGAGGCGGATTGGCGTGGAAACCGTGATTGCTGCCTGGGTTCAATGCACCCCGGAAGCGCTGCGAGCAGACCTCCCGCGGCAAATGGAATCCATGGGCCTCGACCCGCACGAATACGAAGCGCAGCTCTCCGGCCTCATGGACTAGCTGAGGCACGCGTCGTTACGTTGGTAATCTTTGCCGGAAGGAATTACAACCACCACTTGAACGTGCCCTCCTAACCAGCAGATATTATTGATATTTAGCACGCTCTTACGTGGCATGTTACGTGCTACATATCATGGCAGGAGAAGCCGATGAACTGGGACCGGATCGAGGGGAACTGGAAGCAGCTCAAAGGCGCCATCAAGCAGCGTTGGGGCCGGTTGACCGACGACGACATCGCAGAGATGGAGGGAAGTCGGGACAAGATAATCGGAAAGCTCCAGCAGCGTTACGGAATGGCGCGCGACGAAGCTGAGCGGCAAGTGGATCAGTGGCACGAGTCGCAGCGCAGCGTGAGCCTTTAATAAGCTTGGTTGCACTCTTTTAAGGGCTTGCCCGTCGTCCGATGACCGGTAATACGGCTGTCGGGTGATAGGGCAGGAAGGGCAGGTTTGCAGCCTGCCCTTTTTTCATGCCCGGAGGGGATTTACCTTATAGGTATGCGAATCTTTCCCCTCTGGGCGGCGGCGCTGACGCTCCTTCAAGCTGCAGCGCTCGCGCAATCTCCAACTGTCGCGGAAGTGAAGGCATTCCTGGACGCCGCCGAAGCGCGGTTGCTTCAGCTCTCCACCGAGGCAGGCAGGGCCCAATGGATTCAGGCCACCTACATCACCTACGACACTGAGATCATAGCGTCTCAAGCCAATGAGAAGCTGGCGAGCGCGCAGGCCGAGCTTGCAAAGCAGGCGGCAAAATATGCCTCAGTAAAGCTCCCGCCAGACCTCGCCCGAAAGCTGATGCTCCTGCGTGTCGGCATCACGCTGCCCGTGCCTTCCGATCGAGCGGCGAGCGAGGAACTCACGCGCCTTGTCACCGCGATGGAAAGCACATACGGCAAGGGCCGGTATTGCCCCGCAGGCGTCACAGACGAGAAAAAGTGCCTGGATCTGACGGAGATTACGCGGATCATGGCCAACAGCCGCGACGCCAACCAGTTGCTTGACGTCTGGCGCGGCTGGCGGACGATTTCGCCGCCCATGCGGAATGACTATCGCCGGTTCGTCGAGCTTTCGAATAAAGGAGCGGCAGAGCTTGGGTTTCGCGATACAGGCGCACTGTGGCGGTCCCGGTATGATATGCCGCCGGACGATTTTGCGAGGGAAGTAGACCGGCTCTGGGAACAGGTCAAACCCCTCTACGTCTCACTTCATGCGTACGTCCGGTGGAAGCTGCGCGAAAAATACGGGGACATCGTACCGGAGCGAGGCCCGATCCCTGCTCATCTGCTGGGCAATCCGTGGGCCCAGTCCTGGGATAACATTTATCCGCTGCTGGCGCCTCCGAATGCCGATCCAGGCTTCGATCTGACGGACATATTGAAGGCCCGCAAGGTCGATGCAAAGGGGTTGGTGCGCTACGGCGAGCGCTTCTTCACCTCGCTCGGCTTCGCACCGCTGCCTCAAACCTTCTGGGAGCGCTCGCTGTTCGTAAAGCCCGCGGATCGTGAAGTGGTTTGTCACGCCAGCGCCTGGGACATCGACAGCGTCGACGACCTGCGCATCAAGATGTGCATTGACATCACGGGCGAGGAATTTGGCGTCGTCCACCATGAGCTGGGCCACAACTTTTATCAGCGCGCCTACAACAAGCAGCCCTTCCTGTTTCGCGAAAGCGCCAATGACGGCTTCCATGAAGCCGTCGGTGACACGATCGCGCTATCCATCACACCCGAGTACCTCGTCAAGCTTGGATTCCTGGAGAAGGCGACGGATCCTTCGAAGGACATCGGTCTTCTCCTGCGCCGCGCGCTCGATAAAGTCGCGTTTCTCCCCTTTGGACTGCTGGTCGACCAATGGCGCTGGAAGGTCTTCTCGGGGCAGATTACGCCGGACCAGTACAACAAAGCGTGGTGGGAACTCCGGCGGAAATACCAGGGCATCGACGCTCCAGTTCCTCGCTCAGAGAACGACTTTGATCCAGGCGCCAAATACCACGTACCTGCAAACGTACCCTATACGCGGTACTTCCTGGCCCACATCCTGCAGTTCCAATTCCACCGCGCACTGGCGCAGGCCGCCGGCTGCACCGGCCCGCTCCATCGGTGCTCAATATACGGAAACCAGGAAGCCGGAAGACGCTTGAATGCCATGCTCGAGATGGGTGCAAGCCGCCCGTGGCCTGACGCCCTCCAGGCGTTGACTGGAAAGCGTCAGATGGACGCCACTGCAATCCTCGACTACTTCGCGCCGCTGCAAAAGTGGCTCGATAAGCAGAACAAAGGGAAGCCCATCGGCTGGTAGAAATCGACCGCAGCACAAACAGTACCATTCTCCCCAGATTTGCCGGATGCAGAGCGAACGGCGCCGGCGTCCACCATGTAGGGAGAATGAAAATGCGGACTCTCCGATACATTTGGGCGGCTGCTCTGGCGGCGGCCGCCTTGGGACTTTCGGGCTGCGCGAGCCGCACTTTACAGCCCGCCGCAGGTGTGCAAACCCTGCCTGGCGATCCGCAAGCGGCTGTGGGAGAGGCGGCCGGCGTCCGAATGATCGTCAGGGCCAACGTGTGGAAAGCGGATCCGAGCGACCTCAAAGACGTGATGACGCCAATCCGCGCTACGATCGAGAACCGCAGCGGGCGGCCCCTGCAGATTCGTTACAGCGACTTCCAGCTTGTGTCCGACACGGGCTTCCGTCACTACGCAATTCCGCCTTACCAAATCAACGCATCCATATCGCGCGTAAGGCCGGTGACGGCGCGATTCGGCTATGACGCCTTCTGGGTGTCGCCCTATTACTCGCCGTTCTATGGCCCTTATTTGCGTCCCTGGAACGGCTATTGGGCGTACGATCCCTGGTACTACGGCACTTACTATCAGGTCTGGCGGGAGCCCTTGCCGACGGAAGACATGCTGGAGCTTGCGATTCCCGAGGGAGTTCTCGATTCGGGCGGCCGCCTGAATGGATTCCTCTACTTTCAAAAAGTGTCTGGCAGTACCAAAGCAGTGACGTTCCGTGCCGGTCTCATCGACGCAGTCGGGCAAGGCCAGCTCGGCAGCATCAATATTCCGTTCGTGGTGGCGACAAAGTGAGGCGCAGAAGGATCGCCGTTTCGATACAATCTTCGAGGTTGTGACTGCTTCTTCATCGATCCTGGGTCCACTTGTGATCGCCGCGTTGGCGGCAGCTGCAATCGGGGTGCGGCGGTCGAGACGCTTCCGAGGGTTTTCCTTCACGTTCTCTGTCTTCACGTTCGTGGCCGCCGCAATGTTCTACCCCGCAGCGTTCCGTAGCTGGGGCGGATTTGAGCTAAGCCGCCTGATCGTGCCGCTCATCCAGATCATCATGTTCGGAATGGGCGTCGGCTTGAGCGTAGAGGACTTTGCACGGGCGCTGAAGATGCCGAAGGCCGTGGGCG
>JADGHK010000267.1 GCA_019686145.1 Bryobacteraceae bacterium
AAGGGAGTCATCTGGTACTGCGGAATTACTATAAAGAGCTGCTCCGCCTCAGGCGTACGGTGCCGGCTCTGACGCTCCTGAGCAAGAACCATTTGGAGGCAAAAGCACTGGAACAGGAACGCGTCCTGCTCCTGAAGCGGTGGACGGAGGGTCCATGGCCGCCTGGCCAGGGCGCCGAATGCTACGCAGCGTTCGCCTTTCACGATGAGCCTGTCACAGTCGAGTTACCAATCCCTGAAGGCCGCTGGGTCAAGTTACTGGATTCGGCGGAGGAGCGGTGGTTGGGACCCGGCAGTGACATTCCGCATATAGCCGGATGCGAGGAGTTCAGTTCGATACGGCTGAACTCGAAGTCCTGCGTCCTGCTCGCTCGTGAATCGGAGGTTTGACTCTTTGAAGTACGTTTGTATCCACGGTCACTTTTATCAGCCGCCTAGAGAAAATCCGTGGCTGGAAACGATCGAGTTACAGGATTCCGCATACCCCTACCACGACTGGAACGAGCGCATAAACGCCGAGTGCTATGCTCCGAACGGAGCCGCCCGCATCCTGGACGGAGACGGTCGCATCGCGCAGATCGTCAATAACTACTCGCAGATCAGCTACGATTTCGGTCCGACTTTATTGAGCTGGATGCAGGCGAACGCGCCTCGAACCTACAACTGGATTCTCGAGGCGGACCGCGAGAGCGCCGCTCGTTTTTCCGGCCATGGGTCCGCCATGGCCCAGTGCTACAACCACATCATCATGCCGCTCGCCAACCGGCGCGACAAGTACACACAAATTCGCTGGGGAATCCGCGATTTCGTGTCCCGCTTTCGCAGACCGCCGGAAGGGATGTGGCTGCCCGAGACCGCTGTAGACCTTGAGACGCTGGACCTGATGGCGGAGCAAGGCATCAAATTCACAATCCTTGCCCCGTACCAGTGCAAGCGGGTGCGCAAGAGCGGCTCGCGTTCATGGAAGGATGTCACCGGCGGCAAGATCGATCCGACGATGGCCTACCGGATCAAGCTGCCGTCGCACCGGTCCATTGACGTGTTCTTCTATGACGGGCCGATCTCAAGGGCTGTCGCCTTCGAAAGACTCCTCGACAACGGGGAGCGATTCGCGCACCGGCTGGTAGACTCGTTCCCAGACTGCGACAGCCGTCCCTCACTCGTTCACATCGCCACTGACGGGGAAACGTACGGCCACCACCACCGGCATGGCGAAATGGCGCTGAGCTACGCGCTGCAGTACATTCAGTCCCGTAAACTCGCTGAAATTACGAACTACGGAGAGTTCCTGGAACGGTATCCACCCACGCACGAAGTGGAGATTTACGAGAACACAGCGTGGAGCTGCTCGCACGGCGTCGAACGCTGGAACAGCAACTGCGGGTGCAACACGGGAGGGCATCCCGGCTGGAACCAGGCATGGCGCCGCCCCCTTCGCGCAGCTCTCGACTGGCTGCGAGACACTGTGGCTCCCGTCTTCGAGCAGGAGGGAGGGAAGCTCCTGCACGATCCTTGGGCTGCGCGGAACGATTACATCAACGTCGTTCTGGACCGGTCCCCGGAAAGCCGTGCCGCCTTCCTCCGCACGCACGCCCTTCGGGAGCTCAACGCGGAAGAGCAGGTACGCTGCTGGCGCCTTCTCGAGCTACAACGCCACGCAATGCTGATGTATACGAGCTGCGGCTGGTTCTTCGACGAACTTTCCGGGATTGAAACGGTACAAGTGATTCAGTACGCCGGACGCGTCGTCCAGCTTGCAGAAGAGCTCTCCGGCCAGCCAGTGGAAGCTCCCTTCCTCGAACGCCTGGAATGCGCCAAGAGCAATATTCCGGAGCACGCCGACGGGCGGCGCATTTACGAGAAATTCGTACGGTCCGCCATCGTGGATCTTCGTAAGGTAGGCGCGCACTATGCGATCACGACCATGTTCGATTCGAAGCCCAACCACGCGAAGATCTACTGCTACAGCAGCCAGCGTGAGCATTACCAGCTCCTGGAGTCCGGGGCAATGCGGCTTGCCCTCGGACGCTGCCGCTTTACATCGGAGATTACACAGTACAGTCAGGTTCTCACATTCGGCGTGCTGCACTTCGGCGATCACAATGTCACCGGCGGAGTGCGGGAATTCCAGGGCGAAGAAGCGTACCAGGAACTCCTCGCGCAGGTGACAGAGGCGTTCGGACGCGCCGATATCCCGGAAGTCCTCCGCTTAATGGACGCGGGTTTCGGCAAAAACATTTACTCGCTGAAGACGCTGTTCAAGGACGAGCAAAGGCGCATCATCCGGATGATCATCAATTCGTCCGTCGATGAAGCGGGCAATGCATACCGGCATCTCTACGACCGGTATGCTCCGTTGATGAGCTTCCTCTCCGACCTGGACATGCCGCTGCCCAAGATCTTCCAGCTCATGGCGGAATACGCAATCAACAGCAGATTTCGCAAGGCCGTCGCTCCGGAAGAGCTGGACGTCGAGCGCATTCGGATGCTCGTGGAAGAATCGCGCCGCAGAAAGGTGGAGCTGGACGAGACCACCTTTGAGTTCAACTTCCGCAAGAGGATGGAGAAGCTGGCAAACCATCTTGTAGAGAATCCCAACGATCTGGAATCCCTGCAAAAGCTGCACGATCTGATCCACCTGGTTAAATCATTGCCTTTTCAAATCGACTGGTGGGGCGTGCAGAACAGTTGTTTTGAACTGATGGCAGCAGCACTGAGCACCAACCGCGCACGGGCAGAGGCAGGCGATGAGACGGCCAAGCAATGGCTCCGCCTCCTCCAGGGTATCTGCGAGGGTTGCGGAGTCAGGCTGCAATGAACCTGGTGAATGCCAATCGCATTCCCGTCGGAACCTACCGGGTTCAGTTCAATAAGCACTTCCGCTTCCGTGACGCCATCAACTTGGTAATCCCCTATCTGGAGGGCCTGGGCATTACCGATCTGTACGCCTCTCCGATCATGAAGGCCCGTACGGGAAGCCTGCATGGATACGACGTAACCGACCCTTCGGTGCTCAACCCGGAACTCGGCACGAGGGAAGACTTCGAGGAGCTTATACGCGAGCTCCAGTCCCGGAGCATTGGAGTGCTGCTCGACATCGTGCCGAACCATATGGCGGCCAGCAGTGAGAATCCGTGGTGGACGCACGTCCTCGAAAACGGTTCCAGCTCCCCTTACGCCACGTTCTTCGACATTAACTGGGAACCGACACGGACGGAGCCGAAGCACGTCGACTCGCTGATGGTGAGTCAGGACGAACGCATTTTCCTGCCAATACTCGGCGCCTCCTACGGCGCCGTCCTCGAAAACCAGGAACTCGAACTCATTCATGAGCGCGAGGGCTTTTTCATCCGGTATTACACGGCGAAGCTGCCTGTCGATCCCTGGTCCTATCCCATGATTCTGCGGCCGGGTTTCGACGAATGGGCAACCCGGGTAGGAGTTGAGAGCCCCGCCGCGCAAGAGCTGTGTATTCTGCTCGAAGCGTTCGAACGGCTTCCGCACCGGGCGTCCACGGACTGGGAGATGCTGGAGGCGAGATCGCGCGATCTGGCCGACCTGAAACGCCGTCTGTGGGAACTGCGCGAGGCTTACCCGGAAATTGCGGCCTATATCCAGAGCCGTCTGGAATTCTATCGGGGAACGAAGGGAGATCCGCGAAGTTTTGATCCGCTGGACCGTCTGCTCTCCGAACAGCCATACATTCTCGCCTACTGGCGCGTCGCGCGCGAGAAGATCAACTACCGGCGCTTCTTCGACGTGTCAGAGCTGATTGGTTTGCGAGCAGAGGATCCTCACGTCCATCAGGCCACCCATGAGTTCATTTATGAGCTGGTTCGATCGGGCAAGGTCACAGGGCTGCGAATCGATCATGTCGATGGGCTGTACGATCCGGTGGAGTACCTCAGTCGAATACAGGAGAACGTACCAGGAACCTATGTCGTAGTGGAAAAGATTCTCCAGGGCGACGAGGCGCTCCCAGCAACCTGGCCCGTCGCCGGAACCACCGGCTATGACTTCCTCGGTGTTCTGAACAACGTCTTCCTGAGGCCGCAGGGACTGCGCGACCTGGAAAAGCTGTACACGCGGTTGACGGGAGTGAACGTACCGTTTGAGGAGATCGTCTACCGCCAGAAGAAACGCATTATCGAACAGCTCTTTGCGGGCGAAATGCTGGCTATGGGGTTGCACCTCGGACTCTTGGCCGAGCAGGACCGTCATGCCCGCGACCTCAGTCCCCAGGAACTCCGGCAGGCGCTCATGGAGATCACAGCGTGCCTGCCCGTCTACCGGACCTACATCCGCTCGTTCGAATTGAACGACCATGACCGGAAATATCTAGCGAGGGCATTCGCGGAAGCGCGCGGGCGGAATCCGGACATCACGCCGGAAGTCTTCGACTTTGTTGAGAGCATTCTCATGCTCCGCTTCTCTCTCCACGCGACGGACGAGATGAAGGAGCGCGCTTTGAGGTTCGTGATGCGCTGGCAGCAGCTCACCGGACCCGTCATGGCGAAAGGCCTCGAAGATACGAGCCTCTACGTCTACAACCGGCTTGTTTCCTTGAATGACGTCGGCGGCAGGCAGCAGGCAGTTTCCCCGCAGCAGTTTCATGAGTTCAACATGAACCGCGCGCGCTGCTGGCCCGCGACCCTGAACGCCACATCGACCCACGACACCAAGCGCAGTGAAGACGTGCGCGCCCGGATCAATGTTCTCTCGGAAATGCCGGCCGAATGGACGCGGCGC
>JADGHK010000268.1 GCA_019686145.1 Bryobacteraceae bacterium
CCTTGTGGGTTCCGGATTCGGCATGCCGTTTCGTGCGGTATCTCGCCGCGTCGGAGCGGTATGAAGTAAACGCAAGTTTCTGGGAGCGCGTCGTATACAGCTATGTTCTGGCGACCGCGCCCAATCAGAGTTCACGCAGCTAATTCGTTTTCTCCTGCGCAGCAAAAAGGGGAGGTCACCGAAGTGGCTCCCCTTTTTGCGTGTTTTCTATCGAGGTCTGCTCCTACTTCTTTTTCTTTCGCGGAGCCGCCTTCTTCGCCGGAGTTGGAGCGGGCCAGCCAACCAGCTTGTCCTTCTCTACGTCGAACGTGATCATGAACGGATCTGGCGTGAAGGCAGTCGCGACACCCTCAAACTCGATCTGCGTTCCCGGCTCGGCTTTGTTTGGCAGGGGAGTCTCAAACTTGAGCGTTACCTCCGGGGTGTTGGCGTCGGCGATGCCGATAACGACTTCCTTCGGGCGGTTCGCCGGAGTCATGGAGATCACGGTTCCCTTAAACCGCTCCACGCCTGCCGCGCCACCGGGGAGAGCGGCGTTCTTCATGCGGGTCTCGAAGTACTCCACGCCCTGAGGGCCCGTCAGCTCTTTGCGGATGCTCATCCACAGCGCGAGCATCGGGTTGGTCTTCTTGAACTCTTCTTCCTTGCGGACGGCAATCTCGGTCGCAGACTCAATCTTGAAATCGGCCGGCGGCATCGGCTGCGTCTTGACGCGTGCGATGATTTCGCTCAGGCCGCTCTTGTCGCCGTGGTAGTTGGTGTAGACCTTTTCGAGGTAAGCCTGCACCTGGCTCCGGACGTTTGGATCGAGCGCGCCGGGGCCATCATAGTTGGCCGCACGGGCGAAGTGATAGAGAGCCTTGGACTGGGTCTCGGGCTTACGCTGCGCCAGGATCACGGTCCCGAGCCAGTACGAGACCTGGCCGTTCGCAGGATTCAGCTCCAGAGACTTCGTGAACTCCTGCTCCGCGACTTCGAAGTTCTTCCGCTGCCACGCCACCCAGCCGAGAGTGGTCTGGGCAATCGCATGGACGTTCGTCTTCTCCTTCTTCCACTGCTCATCGTTCATCTGCGCCGGCTTCTTCTCCGCGGCGAAGATGGTGTCCAGGTTGGCCAGAAGGCTCCGTGCGGCTTGCTCACCAGTGTTGAGGGCGTCGGGCGACGTGTCGTTCAGACTGACCGTCATGAGGTTGATCCAAACAAGCCCGGAGCCACTCTGCGGGTTCTGAGCAACCATCTCTTTGGCTGTCTCGAGCACTTTCGCGCCCTGATTCAGGCTTCGATACGTATCAAGGTAGAGCTGCAGACGCTCTTCCTTGAATTCCGTCTCAGGATACTTCTGTTTCCATTGGTTCAGCAGAGTCAGTTTCTGATTCGCGTTTGTCTCCTTAAGGATCGACGAGAGAAGGTCGTATTCCGCGCGATCCTTATAGTTCTTCTGCGGCGCTTGCTGTTGTCCCCATGCCGTCACGCTTACCGCTGACGCCAATACAAGCGCCAAGAACACTCTCGATGATTTCACCAGCACTCCTTGCCTCCTGACTGGACCTCGATGTTGTTTGGACTGGGCTACAGAGCCGCATGAGGTTGCTTTAATCGATGGACGTGCAATTGCGGAGTATATCCAAATCAACTTCAAGGCCGCAACCTCCACCCGCAGGCGCCGTGGAGGCTCCCGCAGTGGACTCGAGGTGCGTCAGAAATTTTCTAACTCCTTAGATGCGCCGGAGCCCCGTTCTGTTCCCGCCAAGAACCACCTTTTTGTGAAGATGTGCTGTAGTCTCAATGTGGTAGAATCCCGTAGTTAATGAGATACTTTGACCTCGGCGTGATTCTGGTCTATTTGATCGGAATCACATGGTTCGGGGCCCGATTTCGACACTCCCAACGCAGCTTGAAAGATTACTTTCTGGGTGGCCGCAGCACCCCCTGGTGGGCAATCGGGTTCTCCATTGTGTCTGCCGAAACGAGTACGCTTACTGTTATCGGCACTCCCGCCCTCGCCTTTACCGGCAACCTCGGCTTCCTTCAGGTCGTCTTTGGCTACCTGCTTGCGCGAATCATCATCTCGACGTTATTTCTCCCGCATTATTTCCGCGGCGAAATGTATACGGCCTATGAGCTTATCCAGGTCCGATTCGGTCCCCGCATGCGGAAGCTTACTGCAGGGACGTTCCTGATCCTGCGCGCGATCGCCGAAGGTGTGCGCGTGTTCGCTATCTCGATCGTGATCGCCATTGTACTCGGCACCGGCGAGGTCGCCTCGATCCTGCTGATCGTTGCCCTCACGCTTTTTTATACCTTTGAAGGGGGAATGACCGCCGTAATCTGGACCGATGTCGTTCAGATGTTCCTCTACATCGGCGGCGCCATCCTGAGTTTTTTCGTGATCCTCAATCAAATTCCCGGCGGATGGAATGAAGTCCTGACTGTCGCGGGAGCGGCGGGGAAGTGGCAGATTTTCGATTTCCGGTTCGAACTCTCGCGCGAGTTCTTCACGCGTTCGTACAGCTTCTGGGCAGGGCTGATCGGCGGCGCTTTCCTTACGACGGCGAGCCATGGCACGGAACAGTTGATGGTGCAGAGGCTGCTCGCGGCAAAGAGCCAGGGTGAAAGCCGGGCCGCGCTGTTTTCAAGCTGGGTGGTCATTTTCTTTCAGTTCACGCTGTTTCTTGTGATCGGAGCGGTCCTCTATGTCTATTACGCCGGATCTCAGGCTCAGCCTCCGAGCCCGGCCGATCGGATCTATCCGCAATTCATCTGGGAACACCTTCCGCCTGGCATCGCGGGTCTCGTCATTGCCGCCATTCTTGCCGCTGCCATGTCGAATCTGGCCGCGGCGCTGAATTCGTTGGCGTCCACCACCGTGATGGACTTCTACAAACCAATCCTTCAGCGCTCCGGACGCGAGCGCTCCGAGCAACATTACTTATCCCTCGCCCGGGTGATCACGATCGCCTGGGGCGTTGTCCTCTTTGGCATCGGCCTGCTCGCCCGGCACTGGGGCAGTGTTCTGGAAGCCGGGCTGTCGATCGCCTCCATCCTCTACGGAGGCTTGCTTGGGATCTTTCTGCTCGGTCTGCTGACGCGCAGGGTGGGGGAAACCGCCGGAATGGCGGGAATGACGGCCAGCTTCCTTGGTATGCTTTACGTCCGGCAGTATACCTCGATTGCGTGGACGTGGTACGTCTTGATTGGAACTAGCATTGCAGTTGGAATAGGGTACTTGGCATCGCTTGTCCTGCCTGCAGCCCGGCGCGACTAGACTCCATCGGTTTAGCTTCGACAGGCGTAATTGCGGGCGTTTCAAAAAAAGAAAAGGGGGCGTTTGGGATGGAGATCGAACTGAAGCGGGTGCTGGGTGTCTGGAGCGCGATCGCAATCGTAATTGGCACCGTCATTGGCAGCGGCATCCTTCTGGTGCCTAAGACGATGATCCTGAATGTCGGAACCACCCCGATGGTGTTCTTCGTTTGGGTCTTCGGAGGTCTTCTGTCCTTGGCCGGCGCCCTTAGCTACGCAGAGCTCGCCGCCTCTATGCCCGAGGCAGGCGGCGAGTATGTTTATCTGCGCGAGGCCTACGGCCCGTTCTGGGGATTCGTCTACGGATGGACCCAGATGTGGGTGGCAAAAAGCGGATCGATCGCAACGCTGGCGACGGGTTTCTTTCTCTATCTGGCCAATTTCCGCCCGGAGCTCGAGGCAGTTTTCTACACGATCCCTCTGCCGATCGGACCCAAGGGAGGCCCGCTCGAGCTTCGATATGGGCAGCTTTTGGCGATGGCCGTCATCCTTTTCCTCGGCTTCGTGAACTATTTCGGAGTGAAGTTCGGCGGCGGTGTCCAGGTTGCTACGACGGCTGTGAAACTTGGGCTGATTCTCGCGGTCGTCGTGATCGGGCTGGGATCGGCCGAAGGGAAAGTGGAAAACTTTCAAACCTCGGTTCCGCCTGTCGGGGGCCTAACGGGTTTCTTCGCCGCGCTGGTCGCCTGCTTATGGGCCTATGACGGCTGGAACAACGTGAGCATGATCTCGTCGGAAATCCGCAACCCCCAGCGCAACCTGCCCATCGCGCTGATTGCGGGCACGCTGGTCGTTATGTCGTGCTACCTGCTGGCGAATATGGCCTACTTTTATATCCTGTCCGCTCCGGAGGTCGCTAACAGTGATCGCGTTCCTGCGGAGATGATGCGCCGCCTGTACGGACCGCCAGGCGCCGACGCGGTGAGCATCGGCGCTATGATTTCCATTTTTGCCGCCCTCAACGGATCGATTCTGGCGGGTTCCCGAGTCCCTTACGCCATGGCGCGGGACCGGCGCTTCTTTTCATCGGTGGCCCGCGTTCATCCCCAATACCGCACTCCGGGCGTTGCGATTTTACTCCTCTCCGCATGGTCTGCAGTTTTAGTTCTCACAGGCCGGTTTGAGGAATTGTTCACGTACGTGATCTTCGCGAGCTGGATCCTTTATGCAATGGCAACGGCCTCGGTGATTGTACTGCGCTATAAGCGGCCCGATCTGCCAAGGCCTTACCGCACAGTGGGATATCCATTCGTACCGGTACTTTTTGTGTTAACAGCCGTGGCCCTTCTGGTATCCACGCTTATGGAGTCGCCCCGCGAATCGATTCTTGGATTGTTCTTCATTTTTGCCGGAATCCCTTTCTATTTCTATTGGAAGCGGCGGGATTTCAGGAAACTGTGAACTCCGCC
>JADGHK010000269.1 GCA_019686145.1 Bryobacteraceae bacterium
AGATTTCCGGCAATTTCCGGCCGCATCGCGTTCAATCTGACCGACGGCCTCATCCGGATTGCGCTGTTTTTGGGCTTCCTGTACATGGTCTCCCGATGGAAGGATATTCGAAGGGTTTTCGAGTATCACGGGGCGGAACACAGAGTTGTTTTTAACTATGAATCAGGGAAGCCGGTGAGCATCGAGAATGCACAGATGTTTCAGACATTCCATCCTCGCTGCGGCACCAGCTTTCTTCTGGTCGTGATGCTGATTTCCATGGCGGTGTACGCGCTCCTGCCATTCGATGGCTTTGCCGCGAAATTCGCCGCTCGCATCGCGCTCCTGCCGGTAATCGCGGGACTCAGTTATGAGATGATCCGCTTTGCGGCGCGACGAAGAGGAGGATTGATGGCCGCCCTCACCGCGCCCGGGCTGTGGCTTCAGCGCATCACCACACAGCCTCCCTCCGATGACCAGACAGCGGTAGCGATCCGTGCACTCCAAGGTGCGATGGAACTCGAAAAGCAGCAGGGCGGTCCCCTGGTGATCGCATAACGGTTCGTACCAATGCAATACACGCAGAAACTCGATGAAATAGAGTCGCGCTTCGAGGAGTTGACGCGTCTGATGGCGGACCCCGCCATCATCAACGATTCAGAGGCTTACCGGAAGACCGCAAAAGCTCAGAGCGAGCTGTCTGAAATTGTGTCAAAGTACCGCGAATGGAAGCAGGTGCGCCGCAATCTCGAAGACAGCCGCCAGATGCTCGACGAAAGCGACCCGGAGCTTCGCCAGATGGCGCTCGAGGAGGTGGAGCGTCTCGAGCCGAAGCTTGCTGACATTGAGAACGACCTGAAGATTCTTCTTCTCCCGAAAGATCCGAACGACGAGCGCGACGTCGTGCTGGAAATCCGTGCCGGCGCGGGCGGCGATGAGGCGAGCCTTTTCGCTGCGGAAATGTTTCGGATGTATTCGCGCTATGCCGAGGAACAGGGCTGGAGAGTCGAAATCACATCGGCCAGCGAATCCGCCGCCGGCGGCATGAAGGAAATCCTGGCCCTCGTCAGCGGCAACAAGGTCTACAGCAAGCTGAAGTACGAGAGCGGCGTGCACCGTGTCCAACGCGTCCCGGTCACGGAGCAGCAGGGCCGCATTCACACCTCCACCGTCACCGTAGCCGTGCTGCCGGAAGCCGACGAAGTGGACGTCCAGATCGACAACAAGGATATCCGGATCGACACGTTCTGCTCCTCCGGTCCGGGCGGGCAATCCGTTAACACAACCTATTCGGCAGTCCGCATTACGCACCTGCCTACGGGGCTGGTCGTTTCCTGTCAGGACGAAAAGTCGCAGATCAAGAACCGGGCGAAGGCTATGCGCGTCCTGAGATCCCGCCTGTACGAGATGGAGCTGGAAAAGCAGCGGGCGCAGATTGGCGCCGACCGCAAGAGCATGGTCGGAACGGGGGACCGCAGCGAGAAGATTCGCACCTACAACTTCAAGGAGAACCGCGTTACCGATCACCGCATCGGCCTTACCATCCACCAGCTCGACCAGGTGATGGAGGGACATCTCGATCCGCTGATCGACGCGCTGATCACCTACTACCAAACCGAGAAGCTTCGCCAGCAGTCAGAAGCGGGAGCCGGCCACGATGACGCTAGAAGCCGCACTCCGGCAGGGGTCCAAGCTACTTGAGGAAGCGGGAGTTCAAGCGCCGCGGCTGACGGCGGAAGTGCTCCTCAGCCACGCCATCGGCCGCGACCGTGTCTATCTCTACACCCATCCGGAGCAGGAACTGGAGCGGATCCCGTGGATCCACTACGGGCGCTACCTGCATGAGCGGATGGGCGGCAAGCCCACGCAATACATCACCCGCAAGCAGGAGTTCTATGGCAGGGACTTCCGGGTCACGCCCGACGTTCTGATTCCCCGCCCTGAGACGGAACACCTCGTAGAGACAGCATTGCAACTGGCTCGCGGCGCACGGAGCATTCTGGATGTAGGCTGCGGATCGGGAGCAATCGCGGTCACGCTTCAACTCGAGACCGGCGCCAGAGTCCTCGCCACCGATATCTCCCATTCGGCTCTGCTTGTGGCCGAGTCCAATGCCAGGCGCCTCGGAGCATCCGTGGAGTTCGTCGAATGCGACGTCTCATCGGCCATCGCTTCGGAGGCCGTCGACCTTCTGGTCTCCAACCCTCCTTACATCCCTCAGAGCGAGGAGCCGTATCTGCCTCGTGAGGTGCGGGACTTCGAACCTCACAAAGCCTTATTCGGCGGCCCGACCGGACTGGAGATTTACGCACGGCTGATCGACGACGCAAAGCGAGTCGTGCGTCCAGGCGGCTGGCTGATGGTGGAGCTGGGCTTCAAGCTGGAAGCGAGCGTGCGCGGGCTGCTGAGCCCCTGCTGGGAAGAGATCCAGGTTGTGCCGGATCTTGCGGGTATTCCGCGCGTGCTTGCGGCGCGCAAAGCCGCTGCATAGCATTCCCCTATGAGGACGATCTTCCACGTAGACATGGACGCCTTCTTCGTCTCCGTGGAAGAGCTGTTCGATCCTTCGCTCAAGGGCAAACCGGTTATCGTCGGCGGCCGGCGGGACCAACGCGGGGTCGTTTCCGCCGCCTCCTATGCCGCGCGAAAATACGGCGTCCACTCCGCCATGCCGTTGCGCACCGCGGCGCAACTCTGCCCCCAAGCGATCTTCGTGGACGGGCACCCGGAACGCTACCGCGAATACTCGCGCAAGGTCTTTGACCTCCTGAACCGCTTCTCCCCTCTCGTCGAAATGGCGTCCATCGACGAAGCCTATCTCGACCTGACCAACTCCGAAAGGCTGCACGGTCCTCCGTTGCTGACCGCGCACCGGCTCCACGAGCTGATGAAACGGGAGACCTCGCTGAACTGCTCCATCGGGATTGCAACCTCGCGGCTTGTGGCGAAAGTGGCCTCCGATCAGGCCAAGCCGAATGGAATTCTTTGGGTGCTGCCGGGACAGGAAGCAGCGTTCCTCGCTCCGCTCGACGTACGGAAGATTCCGGGAGTGGGCAAGGTCTTTGAGAAAAATCTGCACGAGCTTGGAATTCGCAAAGTGGGCGACCTCAGCAAACTCGACGAGTCGTTTCTCGCAGAGCGGTTTGGGAAGTGGGGACTCGCTCTGGCCGGCAAAGCCCGAGGCCTCGATGCGGGAGGCTGGTTTGATAGCGAGGTCGGCCGCTATGAAGAGCCAAAGTCGATCAGCCATGAACATACCTTCGGCGAGGATTCGGCGGATCAGAACCTGCTCGAAGCGACGATCGCACGGTTAGCGGAAAAGGTCGGCAGCCGCCTGCGCGATCACGGCCTTCATGCGCGGACCATTCAGTTGAAGCTTCGGTACTCGGATTTCACGACAATCACCCGCGCCCATACTCTGGATCATGCGACGCAAATCGACACCGAAATTCTGAGCTGCGCACGCGACCTGTTCCGGAAGAACTGGAAGAAAGGGCTTAAGGTACGCCTGCTTGGCGTACACGCGTCGGGGTTCGAGCATCACGAGGGCCAGTTGAATCTGCTCGATGAAGACCGCAAGATGCGATGGCGCAAGGCCTTCACCGCCGTGGATAAGATTCGCGAGAAATTCGGCGAGAAAAGCGTTTCGCTTGCGAGCGGCTTGCGGGGCGATTTCCAGGAACGAGTCCACGAAAATCCAGCCGGCCTGCCGGGTCACGAACCTCGGAAGAAGAATTAGGAGGGGGCGAACGCCTCCTTGATTACTGGCAGTTCACGATCGAGGCAAACGACGCTGCTTCGAGGCTTGCTCCTCCCACAAGCACGCCGTCAATTTCGGACTCGGCCATCAGCCCTTTGATATTCTCCGGCTTCACGCTTCCTCCGTAGAGGATGCGCACCTGACTCGCCGCATCGCCGCCAAATTTCGCGCGCACCTGTTCGCGAATCACCCGGTGCGCATCCGCAGCTATCTGAGGCGTCGCGGTTTTGCCCGTGCCGATGGCCCATACGGGCTCGTAGGCGATGACGATCTTCGCAAACTGGCCAGGCGTGAGCCCGGCGATGCCGCCCGCGAATTGTTCGGACAGCACGGCTTCCGTCCGCCCTCCCTCGCGCTCCTCCAGTTTTTCGCCAACGCAGACAATGGGATTCAGACCTGCCTCGAGCGCCGCCTGCGTGCGCTTCAGGACTGTCTCGTCGGTTTCGCCAAAGTACTGGCGCCGTTCGCTGTGGCCGATGATGACCCACTTGCAGCCGATTGCTGCGAGCATCGGACCGGAAACCTCCCCGGTGTATGCGCCCTCTTTGGCCCAAAACAAATTCTGCCCGCCGATTTCAATCCGGGAACCGCTGACCGCCTGCACGGCCGTGCACAGGTTGACGAACGGAGGGCAGATCACAATGTCGCAATGATCGGCCGAGGAGACGAGCGGAATGAACTTTTCAAAAAAGGCCGACGTTTCCGGAGCGGTTTTATACATTTTCCAGTTGCCGGCCATAAGCGGTCTTCGAGTCATATGAGTGCGAGAGAGAATAGCTCCTTTTTCGGGATGAACTTTAAATTCTAACGCAGAGTGGCCGTCAGACGATCTGGCCGAGGAAGCTTTCGCCGTGAGTCAAACGAAGGCCGTAGATCTCCGCTACGGTTTGACCGATGTCGGAAAGGGTCGGGCGAAGACCGAGACATACCCCTTTGCGCGCCCTC
>JADGHK010000270.1 GCA_019686145.1 Bryobacteraceae bacterium
GCACGGAAGCTCCGCAATGTCCCGTCCAGGTGATGTCATAGTAGACGCTGCCCGGACGGTTGAGCTTTGCCCACATGTCAATCAACACCCAATCACCGTTGCGAATCGGGGTGCTGTTGCTTTCGGTTGGCTCAAAATGCGGATCGCTGGAGTTGCGGTTCACGCCGACGATGGGGCCGTGGTCGGTGAACAGGTCATTTTCGCGGAACTGGTTGAGGATGAACTGCTTTACGTCGAATTCGGAGATGGTTTGGTTTGAGCGCAGAGCGTCGCCGATGCGTTGGAAGGCGGCGCGACGGATCGAATCGATGCGACGGCCTGCTTCCAAATGGCTTTCCAGCTTGGCCTGATCCCATCTCGCCTCAAAGTATTGGATGAGATTGTCAGAGCTAACTACTTCTATCTCAAGGCCTTTTACGAGTTCAACTGTTCCGGCGTCGACCATCGAGACGTAGGGGACGGCGCATCTGGGTGAGTATTGCATCGCGACCTTGCGGCAGCCGGAAAGGAGCCTGGCGAGCGCCTGCTGTTGTTCCACCCAGCTGGAGTAGGGAGTTTTCCGGCCAGGCAGGGCGTCCAGCATCGTGCTCTCGATCCGGTGAACCAAGCCACGCGGCTCTCCCTGGGCGGGAATCAGGTAGTACCAGCGGCGGGTGGGCTGCTGCCGGGTCTCCAGCTGCAGCACGCGGTAGGCCAGCGGATCCCGCCTGTGATGGTCGAAGAAGAGCCAGCCGTCAAGGCCTTCGTCTCGGAGCGCGTCCTGGATTTCAGCGAGGTTCATTGTTGGAAACTGCCGCCTTCTCCCACTTGAAGTGTGACCGAAGGTGCACTACGCCGGCGAGGTCCTTCGGTTCGATTACGGCAAACGAAAGTGCGTCATTCAGCCAATCCTGGCTCGTTCCATCCCAATGCTGCGTGGCAACCGTCAGTGTATATTCGTTGCGAGCGAGCAGGCAATCGAAGGTGAAGTCCAGCAAGAGTTCGTCGCCGGCACGGAAGGAACCGAGTTCCTGCTGCTCGATGCGTGTGTTGGTGCCGAAGATGTCCATTCCAAGCCGGTTGCGGATCAGCAGGCCCACCACAGGGTTGTCGCAGTCGCGGTAGAAGCGCGCGCGGATGCGCACGGTCGCTGTTTCCCCGCAACGAATGCTGGTGGCGGTCTCCCCCTTGCTATTGATCAGGCGAAGGTCGAGGATGCGGCTGGTTCCATCGCCGTGCCGGAAGCTGGAAGAGATTGAGGCCGCGCCGTTCTCCGGTTCAATCTGCTTTGCGCGCTGGTATTCATGGACGAGGCCGACGTATCGGTTGACGACGTCGTTTGGATTTCCCTCCGAGACAATGCTGCCATTGAGCATGAGCACGGCGCGATGACAGAGGCGCTTCACGAGGCCGAGGTCGTGGGAGACAAACAGGACGGTAATCCCCTTCTTCTTCAGCTCTTCAAACTTGCGGATACACCGGCTTGCGAAGATGGCGTCGCCAACCGAGAGGGCTTCGTCGACGATGAGGATTTCCGGGTCGACGTGAATGGCTGTGGAGAAGGCAAGGCGGACATACATGCCGCTCGAGTATTCCCGTACGGGGCGATCCATGTATTCTCCGATTTCAGCGAAGGCTTCGATGGAGGGGAATGCCTCGTCGACCTGCTTTCGGGAGAGACCCAGTATCTCGCCGTTCATGTAAACGTTTTCGCGGCCGGTGAATTCGGGATTGAAGCCGGCTCCAAGTTCGAGCAGCGCTGCGATCCGGCCCTTCGTGTAAACGCGCCCGCTTGTTGGCTGGATGATGCCGCTTACGATCTGTAGAAGCGTGCTCTTTCCGGAGCCGTTCGGGCCGACGATGCCGAGGACCTCGCCTGGTTCCACCTTGAGGGTGACGTTACGGAGAGCCCAAAACTCTGTGTGTTTGGGGCCCGAGGCAAACGGGAGCAATTCGTGAAGCCGATCCACAGGGCGGCGGTAGAGCTGGTAGACCTTCGAAACGTTGTTAAGGGAAACCACGAATCGCTGATACGAATATATCGCTTTCGCGCCGGGCTTCGCTGAGGAGCGAGGTGTTCCGTTCGGGGTGTGTTGCCTTTCGCGCAGCAGATCGGCTATCGTAGAAATTTCCTGGATAGAGGCGCGGCGGTCAAGAGTAGCCCGGCAGCAGTTCCGAAGGGGTTCGGATGCCGGAGCGAAAGGGGCCGGTTGTAAGATCCGCCGAAATCAGCGTTACTGCCCCTGGTACGCTGGTTGGGGAGTCAGGTTAAATCCTGCTCACTGTCATCCGGTGTTAATTCGCGGACCGGGTGGAGCGCTATCGAGGAAGGAACAAGGGCTTTGCAGCCCGGCTTGCCGTTTCCTTCTCCCGCCTCCTTTCCGCTCCCAACGATATGGATATATTCAAGCTCACTCGTGCGCTCGTTGACATCGAGTCGATTACCGGCAACGAAGAAGCGGCTGGTTTATTCCTCAACCACCATCTGGCGGAACTGGCTTCCCAGACGGGAGGCGATGTGGAAACGATGCCAGTCGAGCCGAACCGCTTCAACGTCTTTGCGTGGTGGGGCACGCCGATAGTCACGTTGTCCACGCACTACGACACGGTGCCCCCGTTTTATCCGTCTCGCGAGGACGACCAGTTCATTTGGGGACGGGGCGCGTGCGATACCAAGGGCATCATTGCCTCGATGATCACGGCCGCACGGGGTCTGCTCGATGAGGGAATTCGCAACTTTGGCTTGCTGTTTGTGGTTGGCGAGGAACGCAACAGCGCTGGGGCGTACGTAGCGGCGAAGCAGCCGAGGGGATCGCGCTATCTGATTAACGGCGAGCCTACGGAGAACAAGCTGGCCCTGGGGTCGAAGGGGGCGCTTCGCTACGAAATCGTTGCGAGCGGGAAAATGGCGCACTCAGCCTATCCGGAGCTCGGAGACTCTGCGATTAACAAGCTTCTCGATGCGCTCCAACGCATTCGCGCCGTAGAGCTGCCGGTGGATCCGCTCCTCGGGCCGAGCACGTTGAACATCGGAACTATCTCGGGCGGAAGAGCGCCGAACGTGATTCCTGATCAGGCGCGCGCGGAGGTGCTGATTCGCCTGGTGGACGAAGGGACCGAGACGGATCTGCGAATCAGGAAAGCGGCGGGGCCTGACGTAGAGGTTTCACAAGTTCTGCGAATTCCAGCCGTCCGTTTGGGGGCGCTGGAAGGGTTCGAAACAACGGTAGTTGCTTACACCACCGACATTCCGGCATTCGGCGGATCCTGGGGACAGCCGTTTCTGGTTGGGCCGGGAACGATTCATGTTGCGCACACGGATGAAGAGCGAGTTGCGAAGTCGGAACTGCTTGAAGCTGTCGGTATTTACCGGGGAATGGTGAAGCAATTGCTCTCGATGTAAAAGGATGATGGATGCAGAAGAAGGTAGAAGTTGGAATTCTCGGGGCTACCGGAATGGTAGGCCAGCATTTTGTGAAGTTTTTACAGGGTCATCCCTGGTTTGAGATCACCTGGCTTGGCGCAAGCGACCGTTCGGCCGGGAAGCCGTATGCCGAGGCAACCAGCTGGCGGTTAGACGGCGTCATGCCGGAAAATGTAGCACGCCTTGTGGTGCAAGATTCCAAGACGGTAAACGGCGCGCCGCGGCTGCTGTTTTCGGCGATGGATGCGTCTGTTGCGACAGAGATTGAGCGCGCGTTTGCCCAGGCAGGACATGTGGTTGTTTCCAACTCGCGCAACCATCGAATGGAGCCGGATGTCCCGCTGCTGGTTCCCGAGATCAATCCCGACCACCTCAATCTCATCCCGATTCAACAGCGGAAACGCGGCTGGAAGGGGCAGATTGCAACCAATCCGAACTGTTCAACCGTCGTGCTGACGATGGCGCTCGCTCCGCTACAGAAGTTCGGTATCGAGAAAGTCATTGTGACGACGATGCAGGCGATTTCGGGAGCAGGCTACCCCGGTGTCGCCTCGATGGACATCAATGCGAACGTCATCCCGTTCATCGGCGGCGAAGAGGAAAAGATGGAGCAGGAGACGCAGAAGATCCTGGGCACGCTGAAAGGGGATCAAATTGCTCCGCTCGAGGCGACGGTCAGCGCGCATTGCAATCGAGTCCCGGTAGTCGACGGCCACACGATCACTGTGTCGGTCGGGCTTCGCGAAAAGCCGTCTGAAGCGGACATTCTCGAGGCTCTCGACAAGTTCCGGCCTATCCCGCAGCAGCGGGGGCTCCCGAGTGCTCCGCGGAAGCCGGTCGTTTACATGGAAGAGAACAATCGGCCGCAGCCGCGGCGGGACGTGGAGCGCGAGCGGGGAATGGCTGTATTTGTCGGGCGTTTGCGCCGGTGCCCGGTGCTGGACTTCAAGTTCGTCGCACTAGGCCATAACACAGTGAGGGGTGCGGCCGGGGCAGCGGTGCTGAATGCAGAGTTGATGTACTCGGAAGGGCTGTTGGACTAATGATTGTGATGAAGTTCGGCGGAAGCTCGGTAGAGTCCGCCACTGCGTTAGAACGTGTCGCCGGAATCATCGGCAGGTACGTAGACCGAAAGCCAGTGGTTGTGGTTTCAGCAATGGGGAAGACCACGAACAAGCTGCTGGCAATCGGTGCGGAAGCGGCTGCCGGGCGCAGTGAGAAGGTCCAGCAGGCACTTCAGGAACTGAAGCAGTATCATCTCGACGAGAGCCGGCC
>JADGHK010000271.1 GCA_019686145.1 Bryobacteraceae bacterium
CTCGATTTCGACGATCTCCTGCTCGAGACAGTCCGGCTCCTTCGCCATGACGAGGCGACCCGCCGAATGTACAACGAGCGGTTTTCGTTCCTGATGATTGATGAGTATCAGGACACGAATCGCAGCCAGTATGAGCTGGTGCGCCTGCTGTCTCAAGGACACCGCAACGTGTGCGTGGTGGGGGATGAAGACCAGTCGATTTACGGGTGGCGCGGAGCAGATATCCGAAATATCCTCGATTTCGAGCGCGACTACCCTGACACCACTGTGATCCGCCTGGAGCGGAACTACCGCTCGACGAAAAACATTCTGGAAGCGGCCAGTGCCGTTGTGGCAAACAATAAGACGCGCAAGGGGAAGTGGCTGTGGACGGAAGCCGGCGCCGGAGACCCGATCCGCCTCTACGAGGGGATCGACGGAGAAAACGAGGCCCTTTTTATTGCCGACACCATCGACCGCATCCTCTCGAAAAATCCGAATGAGCGCGTGGCGGTGTTGTACCGCACCAACTCCCAGTCCCGGCCGATCGAAGAGGCGTTGCGGCGCTACAACCGGCGCTATCTGGTTGTCGGCGGCTTCAGCTTCTACCAGAGAGCCGAGATCCGTGATCTGCTGGCCTATCTGAGAGTTCTCATCAGCCCCGATGATTCGATCAGCTTGCTGCGGATCATCAACACGCCTGCGCGGGGCATCGGGAAAAGCTCGATGGAACAGGTGGAGCGGTATGCGCTCGAGCATGACGTGAGCGTATGGTCCGCCATCGAGCAGATGCTCGAGCAGAAGATGTTCCCGACGCGGGCGGAGGCGGCGTTTCAGTCGTTCCGTCGGCTGATCACCGAGCTGGCCGCGAAAGTTCCCGATACAAAAGTTGACGAACTTCTGCGTGAGCTGATCGAACGGACCGGCTACCGGAAGATGCTCGAATCCGACACCAGCCCGGAAGGCGAGTCCCGGCTTGCAAACCTTGAGGAATTGGTGAATGCCGCAGCGGAGGCCGCAGAGCGCGGCGAATCCGTAGCGGACTTCCTCGACCACGCAGCGCTGGTGGCAGATGCCGATACGGTCGACGAGCGCGCGCCGGTCCTGCTGCTGACGATTCACAACGCCAAGGGATTGGAATTCCCGGTAGTCTTCCTTGCCGGCATGGAAGAAGGACTGTTTCCGCACTCGAGATCGGTAAATTCGCCGGATCAGCTCGAAGAGGAACGCCGCCTCTGCTACGTCGGAATGACTCGCGCCGAAAAGCAGCTCTACCTTACCTGGGCACGCTACCGGCGCCGCTTCGGCGGAGGGCAGCAGGAAAAGACGATCCCCTCGCGGTTCCTCAGCGAGGTTCCCAAGGAACTGACGCAAAACCTTCGGGAAGAGATAGAGCCGATGGGAGTGGACCTCTTCCTCGAGCGCGAGGAAGTGCGCGAAGTCGTCCGGCGCAACACCTATACCGGCAAGACGTATAATTCGTTAGAGAACATTCAGCAATTCTTCGCCGAGCGGGGACGATCCATCAACCTGCCGAGGCCTCCTCAGGGCGCCAATTATCCTGTGAAGCAAGGACCGGCCCAGTATGGAACATCGTCGCCGCCGGTATCCCAGGCGTCCGGTTTCGGTGCATATCCGTCCGCGGCACGCCCGGAAGGCCATGGATCGCCGAAGCCGGCAACAACGCCTGCTCCGGCTGGACAGCGAAAACCGGCAGCGCCGCCAAAATCGGGTTGGATTGTACAGCACCCGAAGTATGGTCGTGGCACGGTCCTTCGACAGGAAGGGGACGGCGAGGAAGCGAAGCTGACGGTGAGCTTCCCGGGATACGGGCTGAAGAAGCTGATTGCAAAGTATGCAGGAATCAAGGTAGATAGATGAACACGAAACACATTACCGATCGAGCTGAACGGAAGAGACTGAAGCGGGAGGCCCGCAAGAAGGCCGCTCCCAAGGCGCCTCGCCCTGCCGGCGTCGCCCGCGGATCGCACAAGCGCAAGGTCCAGCAGATGGCCAAGGGCCAGCGGAAGCGATAGCCCCTTTTGAATACAGCCTTTCCGAGGCTGTGAGCCATAAGGCCGATCCCAAGCCCACAGGGTACCTGAATGAAGCAGCTCTTTCGCACCAAGAGCATCGACGCCCTTGTCAAGGAATCGGAAGAGCCTGGCAAGCGTCTGGCCAGGACCCTTGGGCCGTGGAGTCTGATTGCGCTTGGCGTGGGCGCCGTGATCGGCTCCGGGATTTTCACGTTGACGGGAACGGCGGCCGCTGGCACGGTCCTATCGTTTCCGTCAGTTCTCCACGCCCCTCTTCTCGATTGGCTCCTGGCAGGCTTCGGTGAAATCGCCGCGGCAGGCCGACCAGGAGCGGGACCTGCTATCGCCGTTTCCTTTCTCCTGGTCGCAGTAGCCTGCGGTTTCGCGGCGCTCTGCTATGCGGAGCTCTCCTCGATGATCCCCGTCGCGGGAAGCGCCTACACCTACGCATACGCGACGCTGGGAGAAATCTTCGCCTGGATTATCGGCTGGAATCTCATCCTCGAGTATGCGGTTTCAAATATGGCGGTGGCCGCAGGCTTCTCGGCCTACTTCAACGACATGCTCGACGGACTCTTCGGCTTCCACCTGCCCAAAGAGCTTTCCGCCCCGATGATCGTGAACGGCGAGTTTACCGGAAGCTGGTTCAATCTGCCCGCCTTGATCATCCTCCTCATCCTTTCATGGCTGCTGGTGAGAGGCGTCAAGGAAGGAGCCGGCGCGAACAACTTCATGGTCGTCGTCAAAGTGGTGGCGATCCTGATGTTTATCATCGGAGCGTCCAAAGCGGTCGACCCTGCGCACTGGCAGCCATTTGCGCCCAACGGTTTCTCCGGGATTCTTTCGGGGGCCGCGATCGTTTTTTTTACCTATATCGGCTTTGACTCCGTCTCCACGGCGGCCGAGGAATGCAGGAACCCTTCCCGCGATCTGCCGATTGGCATCGTTGGAGCCTTAATCGCCTGCACTCTTCTCTACGTGTCCGTTTGCCTGGTGCTGACGGGCATCGTCGACTACAGGACGCTGGCAAACGATGCGCCGGTTGCGAACGCGCTGAAAGCGATCGGATACGACAATCTGCGGCGCTGTGTCACAATCGGCGCTCTTGGCGGCATGCTGTCGTCGCTGCTGGTCTTTCAGTACGGACAGGCGCGCATCTGGTTTGCGATGTCGCGCGACCGCCTGCTTCCACAGGCATTCTCGCGCATCCATCCGGTCCATAAGACTCCGCATGTAAGCACCTGGGTCGCCGGGCTTGCGGTAGGGATCCCGGCCGGGATCTGGGACATCGGCGCCTTCGCCGAGCTTTCGAACATCGGCACTCTATTCGCGTTTGCTCTGGTATCGGCCGGTGTGATCGTTATGCGACACAAAGAGCCGGACCGCCCTCGCGGTTTTCGGGTTCCTTTCTCTCCCTGGGTGCCGATGCTGTCCGTCGCGTGCTGTCTGATTCTGATGCTGGGTTTGCCGGTAGCCACATGGCTCCGGTTCTTCGTTTGGATCGGCATTGGCCTTGCCGTCTATTTTCTTTTCAGCAGGCGGAACACCGCCAACCACGGAGCCGGCTTCCGACAATAGGCGGAAGACAAATTTCACATCTCGGTCTCTGCTTCCCGCCGCAATCCCTCCGGGTCCCGAATCTCCACGTTCGTATCCTCGAGCCGGATGAAGCCCTCTGCCTGAAACCTGCTCAGATTGCGGGAAACCACTTCTCGTACCGTCCCCAGCCTTAACGCGAGCTCCTGGTGGGTCATGGGCAACGGAAAGGCGCCGCCGTCAGCCTGCTCTCCCGCTTCGAGAAGAAAGCGCGCCAGGCGCTGGCGAATGCTCCCGAATGTGACGCTCTCCAGTGTCGAAACGAGCTGGCGTAGCCGGCGTCCGACGATGGCGAGCATCTTGAGCGCAACATCCGGGTAATGCCGGCACACTTCGAAGAAACCTTGTTTGTCGATGAAAAGCGCGTCGACTTCATCGACCGCTTTCACGGAAGCGGGGTACGTTCCGCCGTCGAACATCGCAAGCTCGCCAACCGCCGACGGAGCAGACTCGACCGCGATCAACATCTCTATGCCTGAGGCTGAGGTCTTAAAGATCTTGACGTGTCCGCGGGCGATGATGAACATTCCTTCACAGCTGTGACCTTCGAAAAACAGCATTTCGCCGGGCGCGTACTTTCTTTCAACAACGCACCCCCACAGAGCGTCGATCTCCTGCTGACCGAGAGTTTGAAACAGCGGGATCTTCCTCAGGAGGTCGGAATGTTCGGCAGACATACTGGACTGAAATTTAAACCCGGGCGCAGACAACGTGACCCAAGTTAAGCCTTACGTGTCGCGTCCGGGTCTGTCAAGTTTGCCCGCGCGACGCCCGGGCGGCCGCGGTCTTGCTAGCTGCCATTAGACGCATCTCCCAGATGCCGGATACGCTCCTCTCAGATCCGTAGAACGAAAAGAAAGGCAATGAATGCCGTTCCGTCTGCATCCGCTGTTCAATGTGGAACCTTCAAAACACCCGTAGCGGGCTCCCAATCACCGGTCAGAATGGGTGCAACTCCTCGCCATGTTGGCACGCGACCTGCACCCTGTTCCTGGCAGTTCTCTATACGTCTTTGCGGATACGGAAAACAGAAGACTTGTAACGTTAGGAGGAGGTAAGGATGCCG
>JADGHK010000272.1 GCA_019686145.1 Bryobacteraceae bacterium
CCTGCCGCGCGAATCACAGTCCTATCATTGAGCGAGTAAGCGAGGCCGAGCCTCGGGCCCCATCCGCCCCACCAGCCGTCAACCAGCGTCCGGGAGTTTTCCCGCCCGGGTCCGAATCCCGCAAAGCGGAGCGCGCCGGGGATGTTATCGGCCCGCGGGTTCGGCCGGTCCGGAGTGAAGTCGCTCCATTTGTCCTTCTGCTCGAGCGGGGGCAGCGTGAATTCGTACCGGAGTCCGAGGTTCAGCGTAAGCCGGCGTGTGACCTTCCAGTCATCCTGGAAGTAGAAGGCGTGGCTTCGCCACTGCTGTCCCACAAAGCGCTCGTTCTCCGTTCCACCCGAATAGGATTCGCCGAGCAGGAAGGATGCGAATCCGTTTCCACCTCCCGTGCTCAGGTTGTTGTCATTGGGAATGCTCGTGCTGCGCCGGTCTCCGCGAACCATGCCAGCGATCGTTTGCTGGCCGAAGCCGTTGTAATGAGTCCGCTCCCACAGATAACCCATCTTGAAGGTGTGAGCGCCGCGAATGATACTGAGGTCGTTGCCGAAGGAGAAGACGAAGTTTTCGGAGCCGTCCAAAGCCGCCGGGCCCCAGGTGCTGTAGTCCGAGAACTGGATCGTCGGGAAGTTGACGTCGCAGTTCCAGGCGTCACGCAGACAGATGCCCTTGGCGCTCCAGTTCTGGCCGTAAGTCAGAGCCCGGTTACTCTCCTTCCAGAAGTTCACCCCGCCGTATGCATAGTTAATGATAGTCGGTGTAATTACCTTGGTGTAGGTTCCCCGGTAGACGTCGCTCCTCTGCCTGCCCTGCCGTGTCTCGTTCAGCGGATAAGGCAGTCCGGCGAATCCATCGGGTCCAGGGATCTTTTCATGCAGGCCGTAGTTGTAAAGAAAGCTCACGCGATCCGAACTTGTGAAGCTGTGATCTCCTTTGAGGCTCCACTTTGTCCAGGGATCCAGCGTAACGCCGGAGTTGTTGATGTAGTTGTTCCGGACGTAATCGCTCGTTCCCGGAGTTGCGCCGTTATTGGGAAAAGCGACGTTGCCGACTTCCTTCAGAACAGCCTTTGAAAAGTTGGCGAAGCGCGCCTGCGGAATCATGTTGTTCGGAAACGGGTCACGAATGTAGGTCTTCCCATCCGGACCCAGGCGGGTTGTGCTGGGGTCGTAGATGGGGAGCTGCCTGTTGTTCCCATCCACCCAATAACGAAAATCGCCCTGATACATCTCAGGAGTAGGGACGCTGGAACGGCTGGAGGTAGCGCCGACCCGGTTGCGAAACCATTCCATGGAGGCGAAGAAGAACGTGCGGTCCCGACCGTTGTAAAGTTTCGGAATGTAAACCGGGCCTCCCGCGCTCCAGCCAAAGTCGTTTTGCTTATAAATGCCCTTTTCGCTTTCGAAGAAGCGCCGGCTGTCGAGCGCGTTATTGCGCAGAAACTCATAGGCGGTGCCGTGAAAGTCGTTGGTGCCGGACTTGGAAACAAAGGTGATGGTGCCGCCCTGCGCCCTGCCGTACTCGGCCTTGAAACCGTTGGTTTCCACGCTGAACTCGGTGATGGCGTCAACGGACGGGGTGTTGACGTTCGCCCATTCGACGGAGTTATAACGCCCGGTCAATATCGTGACACCGTCGAGCGTGGCTCCATAGGCGCCCGCCTGGCCGCCTCCGATACTGAATGCTTTGTCGGTGCCTTCGGCGGCGCCGGAGGGAAGGTTCGCCTGAGGCGCTACCATCGCCAGATCGAAGGCGCTGCGCATCGCGCCGCCGACAACCAGCGGGAGCTGATCGACCATGCGATTTGAGACCTGGGTCGTCGTCTTCGCATTCTCCGTCTGAATCTGAGCAGCGGAGGCTGTTACCTGGATGGATTCGTTCACCGCGCCAACTTGCAGCACCGCGTTTACAACTGTTGTTCCGCCGGATATGAGTGTGTAGCCGGTCCCGACAAAGCTCTTGAAGCCTTCCTTCTCTACCCGAATTTGATAAGTGCCAGGTGTCAACGATGGAATGGTGAAGTCGCCCGTAGATGTGGATACAGTGCTCGAGACCGCGTTTGTTGCTACCTGGATTGCAGTAACTTTCGCATCGGGAACCGCTGCCCCCGACGGATCCTTAACTGACCCCGTGATGGTTCCCCGGTCGGACTGCGCAAAGACATTCCCCACCGCCAGTACAAGGGCGGCGAAGCAAAGTAGACGCATACAACTGCCTCCTGCTGCCGTATGAAGTGCGTTGGCATATAATACATCAAACGCTTTTCAGCAGGAAGAAAATTTAGCCGGAAGTTTGGGCCGGAGGATTACTGCCCGCGCTGGCGCCGGTATCTCCAGATTAAGAGAACGCCGCCAGCGATAACTGTACCGGCGGATAATAGTCCGCCCTGAACAAAGATGGAAGGCTCAAAGCGAATCGTCACATCGTGTGCACCGGCGGGCACCCACAGGCCTTGGAACGCGACATTGGCGGCAACAAGCCCTGCTGGACTGCCGTCGATCAGGGCACGCCACCCTGGATAGTACGCCTCGCTGAGGTAGAGGAAACCGAGCCCCGTATTGGTCGTCCGAAGCTGGATTTCCCCCGGCTTGTACGAAATTACTTCCACTTCTCCAACGGGCAAATCTGTAGCAGCGGAGCCCGGTTCTTCCGCAACCGCCTGTTTTCGCGGATTCCAGGAAGGGTTGCGGGCGGCTGTAACCGCGTCTCCCATGCTGCCGGCGCGAACAACCGACGGTACGAAGTACACTCGCGACGACGGATCTGTTCTGCGGTAAACCCACCGGGGAGTACTGCGCACGCATCGCCATGTCGAATCTGCTTGCAGCGGCAGCGGCTCGGAACTCACGAGATAGTCTACATTCATTGCCGCGAGCATTGCCGATTCCGGCCGTTCCACTTTGTACAGTGCGCCCCAGCGGTGACCTTCCGCGAAGAATAGCCGGCTTTGAATCACGCGTTCGAGAGCGAGCGGGTCGTATCCGTTGGCGGTTAGGCGCCCAAGCAGGGATGCATTGAAGACCCACTGCTCGCTTTCGTGAACGATATCGAACCGAGCATTGGCCGGCGCCGGTCCCGGCGCAAGCGCTGCCGGAGTCGCGGCATCACCCAAATAGGCGCTATTAGAGATGCGTTCGTCCGGCCTATAGGAAGTCGAGTTCATTGGAAGGTTGGAGTTGAAGTAGAGGAGTTCTCCTGCGGTCAGGACGACAAGTGCCCACTTTATCGCTGCTCGTAGTTTTGTCTGACTCAGAACTGCGGCCGAGACCAGGGCGACCCCGAAGCTGAACACCATGATCCACGATGACGGATAATAGGCGCCGCGAACCGCTTCAGGAATCAGGCGCCAGAGGGAGAGACCGAACATCGTGTGGTCACCGAGCATGCAAGCGGCGGAGATGATGAGAAGCGCGGTCATGGCGGCTACGATGCGTACTCGGCGCGCATATCGGAAGGCCGCGGCGACGAGGATAAGGGGAATGAAACCGTTGAATAAGTAGCAGAAGGTAAGTTCCTGTTTAAGTCGGAAGCGGCTGAGATCGGAAACGCCATAATAATCCGGCCAGATCAGCGAAACGAGGGACTCCCAGGGAATTCCTCCGCCGGTACCTCTCCAGTCGAGCCGGTATTTACCGACACTGTGTTGAGCCAGTTCAATCGAGGGAATGAGCTGAAAGCTTACGACGCCTAAAGAGAACAGACACGCGATTGCGAAAAGGCTCAGCGGCCGCAGAGCCGGTTTTCGGAACGCCCATAGCAGCAACAGGAGCAGCAGGAAGGATGCCGCGTAGAGGACGAGCACTGCCGGCATGAAGCCGGTCAAATAAGCAGTTGCAAGGATCGCGCCGAGCAGAATGGCGTTCGTGTGACGTGGTGACTGGATCAGTCTCACAACAGCCCACGCCGCGGCAGGTAGCCACGCTCCGAGTTCGATCATGCCGACGTGTTGCAACTGCGAGGCAATGAAGCATCCGCTTCCATACGCTACACCGGCGAGCGCGGCCGCCTGCGAATCAAAGCCGAGGCGCCAGGCCAGAAGTAAAGTGAAGAGCCCGGCGCAGATGATATGCACGAGCACCTCTACTTCGAGCCGTGAAACCAGGCTGGGTGTAGAACGGGCCGTCAGAACGGTGACCCACCGGGGTAAGTAGAACGATTGCGTTTGCGGGTTCGCAGCGAACGGGCGGCCGCAATAGTTGTAGCTATCCCAGAGAGGGAACGTTCGATTTGCGGCGGCCTCGCGCATAACCACGAGGTGGGGCAGGTGAAAGTTCAGGAAATCCCAGGGAATCGTTCTGTCATCGGAAAAGATTGTCGCCCAATGAAACAGCAGCGGAACTACAGTGACAAGCAAAATTGCCGCAACTCGCGCGAAGCTTGGACGCGATGCACGAGCTTTCATTGGTCCTAACGTATCAAATCGGGATTCGCTCGAGGCGGTCGGACGTCCGTCAACGCCGGTTGTTCAGCTGACACCAATCCTCGGAGCGTACCACCTCCTTTTCGGCCAGTTAAGTGCACTAGGTGAAGGCGGTGTAGGGCGGGTTCGGGAGTGTCCGGTATGCCGAATACGGATCGCAGGGATGCGGATGGCCGTTTCGAGTTCGCTCGTAAAGTAGCGGTTGCAGTAATGATTACAGCGCTGCTGGTCCTGCTCCTCCTGATGGTGTGGTAC
>JADGHK010000273.1 GCA_019686145.1 Bryobacteraceae bacterium
GGTCAACGTGAACGGAGAGCTGGTCGGAATCAACACGGCGATCATCTCCCGAAGCGGCGGCAACCAGGGGATTGGCTTTGCGGTGCCGTCGAACATGGCGCGCAACGTCATGGAGCAGATCGTCCGCGACGGCCGCGTTGTCAGAGGATGGCTCGGCGTCGTCATCCAGCCGGTCAACAGCGGCGTCGCCAAAGCCTTTGGTCTGTCGAACGCGCGCGGTGTCCTGGTGGGCGATGTTTCTGAGGGCAGCCCGGGAGCGAAAGCCGGCCTGGAGAAGGGGGACATCATCCTCGAGTTCAACGGGCAGCCGGTCTCGGATGTGGCCGACCTGCGCTGGAAAGTGGCAAGCACGCGGCCTAAGTCGACAGTCCAGCTCAAAGTGTTCCGCAACGGCAAGGAGATGACTCTTCCGGTCACTCTTGGCGAGCTGCCGGAGGAACAGAACCGCAGCGGATTCTCGCAAGAGGATCGCGGGAGCGTGCTCGATGGAGTTCAGGTTGACGAACTGACTCCTCAGGTTGCACGGCAACTCGGACTGCCTCGCGATACCTTTGGCGTTGTGATCACCGATGTACGCCCCGGCTCGCCTGCCGCGGAAGCGGGGTTGAGGCGCGGGGACGTGGTCCAGGAGGTGAATCGCCGCCGCGTCACGAATGTGAGCTCGTTTGAACGGGCAGTCCGCGAGGGAGAAGGAAATTCCATTTTGCTGCTCGTCAACCGAGGCGGAAACACGATGTTCCTTGTCATCGAGCCCTGACCAGTCAGACTGGCGCTCAGCGGGCTATTGGGGAGGTATCACATGGTTCAGCTCCTGTTACTGATCCTGTTTGCTGCATCTCACTCTGCGGTTGCCGGTGTTCTCGATGAAGCTCCCTGCTGGATTCGCGATGCCGCCTCCAACGAGGGGAAAGTCTGGCTGCTCTGCGATCAGGAACGCGTCTATTTGAGCGATGACGAAGGCGCTACGTGGCGCCATGTTCAATTGCCCTCGGACGCGAAGCTGCGAGCGATTCACGTGCTCGACGGCAAGAAGGGATTCATCGTTGGCAATGGGGGCACTCTGCTGCGCACGGACGATGGCGGCACTTCCTGGCGCTCCGTCTCCGTTCCCACGACTGAAGACCTGCGCAGCGTACATTTCGTGGGCGACTTAGGCTGGATCGCAGGCTACGGCGGAGTCGTGCTCCATTCGGAGGATGGAGGCGCCACCTGGCGCTCCCAGCTCACAAACACGTCGCTGTCGCTTGAAAGCATCTTCTTTAAGGATGCAAAGCATGGCTGGTCCGTCGGATGGAACGGCACAATCCTCCGTACAACCGACGGCGGCGCGAATTGGGAGCAGATCTTCTCTCCGGCGGCCAAGTGGTCGCTCCGCAGCGTCTATTTCCGCGATCTGCAGAATGGCTGGGCTCTAGGTCTGCTCGGGCAGCTATTACGGACGAAGGACGGCGGCGCCACGTGGGTTGAGCAGACGGCGCCTGTTCGGAGCTCCTTTACATCCTTGCTCGTGGATAAGACCGGCCGTATGTGGGTCACCGCGGAGAATGATCTGCTGTTCAGCGAGGACGGCGGCGAGAGCTGGAAGCCCGTCGGTCTGACCGGCTATCACTTTCTCGAACGTCTGATTGCGGTGAAAGAGTCGATCTGGGCCGTTGGTCCTTTCGGCATCCTCAAGCGCGGAGGAAACGAGACCGCGTGGCGGAAGCTAGAGACGCTACGGTCAGACGACAAGCCGGAGAAGAACGAAGTCGCGCTCGATACGGCCGCCAACTAAGGTCACGGCTGCAGCGGCGCAACTGCCGCCATCAAGCGAGCTTCGGCAAGCAGAAGCTCACTTGTAGGTGAGTTGCGCCCTCCTGCGCCGGGCTTCGGCGGAATCAGGCTGCAGCCGGATCGCTTCCGTATACGCCTTCCAAGCACCCTTGCGATCTCCCGCTGCCTCCAGAGTTACACCCAGATTGATCCACGCAAGCGAGTGGTCGGGGTTATCGGCAACGGCACGGCGAAGTTGCGCGATCGCCTCCTTGTGGCCTCCCTGGACCGCATGAGCAATTGCCAGATACGTTCGCGAGTCGGTGTGCATGGGATCGAGCTGCACCGCCTTTTGCAGCACCGGGACTGCCTCTTGCGGGCGCTCCAGGCGCAGCAGGATCTTGCCCAGCGCCGCAAGCAGAGGAACCGAGTCCGGCTCCCGAAGCAGTGCACGGCGATATAACGCCTCGGTTTCCCGCGTTGCGTCGCGAACCTGGGCGAGCGCGAGCGAAAGCGGATCGACGCCCTCGTAGTACGGGACGACTGGACCGGTATAGGGCCGGTGATCCTCTTCTTTGGGGTTCGTAAATCGGGGCCGGCGGACAATCTTGTGATCCGTCATGACAGTGTGTACGGCGTCGACCGGAACGCGGCGCGGCATGTGGCAAGGCTCGCAGGACTGCCCTGCCCTCGCGTCGCCACTTTGATGCGCCGTTCTATGACACTGCGTGCAGGAATCCTCGCGCACTCGCGCAGTGTGGGGATCGTGGCAGGTGGTGCAGACCATCCGGTCCCGCGACGCCTGGTAGCAGCGGGACTGAAGAAGGCGATAGCCTGCGTGGTTGATCTCGAACCGGTCCGTCTCAAGGCTGTCGGCACGGTCGAAATAGAGCTTGTACGAGCTTAACGGCTCGCCGGGGCGAAACGACCAGACGTCTCGGCCGGGACGCCGCACGCTGTCCTGGATACCGCGCGAATTCGTTTCGAGATGGCATTGCAAACAGACTTCGAGCTGCCGGCGAGGCTCCAGCCGCACGGGATTGAGGATGTTCCCTTTTGCCGGAGCCTGGAGATGGGCTTCGACCGGGCCGTGGCACCGGTGACAGTCGATCGGCGCCGGCTTCGGACCGGCAGAGTGGCAGAAGAGACAAGAACCTGAGATTTCGCGGCGGAAGTCCGGGTGATCGTGGCTGTCGTAGCCCGGCGACATCGCGTACCCGCTGAGCTGCCGGTACCACGAAAGGGGAAGCTCGAGAAGCCGCCCTTGCGGGGTTTGGTGGATGAACGTAATCGCGTGGTTACCGGAACCAATGGCGAAGCTGATGGACTTCTCCAGGACGTTCACGCGCCGGCCCTGCGGATCCGATTGATACCGTACGATACGCTTGCCGGAGATTTCGTAGTGGCGGTTCGAGCGGCGGTGGTAGAACGTCGCGGAGGATGGTGCGGGCTGCAGGTCGATGGAGCGGCCCATTCCGGTTTTGCGGAAGGCGTCGACCTGAGCAGCGTGGCAAGGGCGGCATGCCTCCCCTGGCCGGGGCATAGCTTCAGAGCTGAAGGCAAGCGCCAGCCAGAGAACGGCGTTCATTCCGAATCGATCTTACTCTATTGCCTCTAGCGCTGTGCAGCGCCGCTGCGTCCCATGATGGGCCACACGTCAACGATCTGGTCCCCTCGCGCCACGTAGTAGCGGTCGTAGCAGTTGGTGCTCATGTCCAGATTCGTGCAGTAGATTTCGAGCCGGTCGCCGAGCTTCACCTCGCCTTCGCCGTCCTTCCATTTGACCGCTCCGTATTCGGCTCCCTGGTTTCCAATTTCGAGCCAGGGTTTTCCCTTGACCTTGTCGGTCGGACGAGCCATGGCCTTGTTGCCGTAATCGATGGTGGCAATGTTGGGATGGCGCCGGCTGTCCACGGTGGTAAGGACGGTGAGGGAGCCCTCGAAGTCAGTGTAGACCTGATCGTTCGTCTTGCCTCCGACCGCAAAGTATCCGGTGTCCATGAAGACGTAGGAACCGCATTCGAGCTCGGTCAGGGAGTTCTCCTTGTCAATGTTGTAAGTGCCGGTTGAGCCTCCGCTGACGATGTTGATGGGGAGCCCGGCTTTGCGGGTGAGGTGTAGCGTCTCCTGCAATCCGGCCAGATCTTCGGCGGACTTCCTGCGGCGCGCCTCCCATCCTTTGGTGTGCGACGCCCCGCCCGAGTAGGCCATATAGCCCTCAAACTGCATATGCCTGGAAGACGCGACTCGCTGAGCGAGGGCGAGCGCGGGCTGCCCGTTCTCGATACCCTGGCGCTTCATGCCGGCGAAGACCGCAACCGCGATACGGCATTTCACCTTGGCAGCGGCGGCCGCCTCTTCAACCCAATCCAAAACCTGCGGGTCGTCGACGACGAACATAAATGTGGGATCGCGTTTGGTGAGTGCGATGGCGCGGATGAGGTTGTTCCGGCTGGCGGGCTGCTTCGTCCAAAGGACTCCTTTGATGCCTGCGGCGGACATCAGTTCCGATTCGGCAATGGTGGCCGTCGTCAGCCCGATAGCGCCCAGCGCGATCTGCCTCTTGGCAATGTCCACGCTCTTGTGAACCTTGACGTGCGGGCGGAGGGCGATACCGGCCTCTTTACAATGGTCCGCCATCCTGCGCAAATTCTTTTCGAGGAGGTCGAGATCGACGATCATGCAGGGCGTCGGGAGAACGTCCTTGGTGATATCTCGAAAGTCGCGGCGAGCGATTTTGGCCTCAAACTCCGCGTAGGGGAAGGTGGAATCCGACTTGGCGGCGCGCGCAACGGAACCAGCCAGCAGTGTTCCTGCGCCGCTCGCCAGAAAGTTCCGGCGTGATGTCATAGAATCTCGCTCCTTACAGATATTTGCGTACTAGTCGAACGGTGATGTCGAGCCGCTTCC
>JADGHK010000274.1 GCA_019686145.1 Bryobacteraceae bacterium
TAACAGAACTACTTCTCTGAGTGCTACCACGTCAGGTGGTTTGACCGTATTCCCGCCGAATAGGTCCTTTCCGGCGGTGTTCCCTGCTATCGGGACAGTTTTGAGGAGCCAAGTCAATGCATTCTTCGATGGGTGTCAAGGCCCTTCTGCTGGCTTTGCCGCTGGTCCTGCCGGCTTTTGGCGACACGGTAACTCCTTATTTGGACAGAGACTTGTGGGAGGCGGCGACCTCCGAGCAGCGACTGATTGACTTTGAGCTTGGTCGCCCTTTGGCAAACGGAACCTACGAACAGTTCGGTACTTTTGCCGGAGTAACCCTCGATGCCATCGGGGGTATCCCCGGAGTTGATCAGGTAAACTTCGTCGGCATTTACTACAACGGCGCTGGCGATCCAGTTTACAGCGACGCCTTCATCATCAATCCGCCCGCCGGCGCCAGCGAGTACTGGGGGTCCGGTAATATGTTTCGAGGCCCTGCATACCGGACCACGCCTGAACCAGCCCGGACCCGCGTGACGCTACCTGCCGGTGGCGTGCAGGCGGTGGGGCTGGACCTTCGGAGTGCCGACAGCGCGGGCCAGCCGTTCCAGATTCTGCTTTACGACGGCGTCAGCTCAACTCCCTTCTACTCAGCCATCGTCACCACCGTCGACCCCGGCCCGAGCTTGATCCACTCGTTCTGGGGTGCGACTTCAACCATTCCCGTTACGATGATGGATATCATCCTGCTTGGTGACAGAATTACGGAGACTGTGCCGTTGATCGACAACTTCACCTACGCTTCGGTCGGCTCTTCAGCGCCCCCGGCGACGGTGCCCGAGCCGGCGACCGCTCCGATCTTTCTCGCTCTCGGCCTGGCCGGTCTTATAGTATCCCGCCTCCGCCGATAGCCCCATTCCACCTGCTCACTTCCCTGCGTTTCCGGCTGTACCTCATGACTGGTACAGCCGGAAGGCTTGTCAATCGTCGGCTGTCTGAGTATCGAAACCGTGCTGCCTGCGGTGGTGCGGTCCGTCGAAGACCTTGGTGGACTTGAACAGTTCATGGCGGCCGTCTCCGGCGGCATCCTTCACTCGCGCCAGGAGCCCGTTTTTCTCCTCCGCCGTCATTGGCTTGAAATTCCTCGCAAGCGCAATGTTCTGCTTCAACTGCGCGATGCTGGTAATGCCAACGACCTGGGCGGCCACAGGGAGACTGAGGGCGTAGCGGTAACATTCCGCAGCCGTGAGCCCCGCCTTCGAGGTGAACCGGCCCTCCGGGAATCCGCCGCCAAGCCCCTTCATACCAATCACACCCACATTCTTTTTCAGGCACACCGGGACGACTTCATTTTGGAAACTGCGGTAATGCGCGTCCATGACATTGATCGGCATTTGCGCAGTGTCCCAATTGTGAGGCTTGGAGAGCATCTTCAAATGGATCCGCGGATCCTTGTGCCCGGTAAAACCGATGAAGCGCACCTTCCCCGCCTTCTGCGCTTCCAGGGCGGCCTTCAAACCGCCCTTTTCCATCACCCAGTCGGGATCGTTATCGTAGACCATTTCGTGAAACTGCCACAGATCGATATGATCCGTGCGGAGGCGCCGCAGGCTCTCTTCTAAATTCCGCATCGAGCCCTGATAATCGCGCTCGCAGTTCTTAGTCATCAGAAAGACTTTGTCGCGCCGGTCTTCGATCGCCTTGCCCATCAGCTCTTCCGAGCGTCCGCCGTGATAATCCCAGGCGTTGTCGAAGAATGTAAGGCCTTCGTCAATAGCCGTGTGCATCAGCCGAATCGCCTCGCGTTCGTCCTTAATCGTTCCGACATGCCATCCGCCAAGCGCGAGGATGGACACCCGCACTCCGGTGCGACCGAGAACGCGTGTCGGCAGACCCGTCGCTGACGCGCTGCTCGTTTGTGCCAGCACCTGATCGGCCAGCGCAGCAATCGATGCAAGACCGGCTGATTGCATAAAATCTCTGCGCGACGATTCGTTATGCTCCATTGTTCCTCCCGATTTTTATCATTCTAGCCGTGTCGAGTAAGCAGCAGTGAGGACGACAAGCCTCTGGCGCTCCATTCCTATGAAAATCCAAGGTTCCCCTGAAGCAGGACGCTTCAGGGGCGATGGAATTTTAGGCGGGTCAGCCGGCAACTGCTAGGCGGACCGCATCATTTCGTCCCACGTCACTTCCCGCCTCTTTTCATAGGCCATCTTGCCCAGAATGGCGGTCAGCGTGCTTTCGGCTGCGTCTTTCGCCATGCTGTACGGCTTGTGCTCAACGATGCTCTGGAAGAAGACCTCAATGGCATCGATCGTTATCTCGCGCTTGGAATCCCCCCGTTCGATCAAGCTGCGGTCCCGGAGATCGTCTGCGTTGCGAAGAGGTGCGCTCTGCGTAGGTCCGTGCAGTTTATAGTAGGTCCGGGCCGTTTCCAGCATTCCCTTGGGACCGAAGAATTGCTCGCGCACGTCGCGATAGCCCGCCGTATGCTTGATGCTGATCAACCATCCCTCAATGTTGTTGGGGTAGAAGTAAGTGATGTTGTGGTGGTCGGTGTTCCAGTCGCCGTAGGCAGGCTTATAGCGTAAGCCTCCGGTCCCGATTGCCCGCGTCGGATGGCTCCCGGCGAACCAGTTCAGCGTATCCACGCCGTGGCAGTCTTGCTCAACGATCGGCCCGCCGGAGTAGTCCGTCCAAAGAGCCCAGTGCCGAAGCTTCTGCTCCTCCGGCGGATAGGGGGATTTGAAGCTCTCCATGGGCGGATTTCCGAGAACCCAGAAGCTTGTCATCATCGAGATCGGGCCGATCCTGCCCTCTTTGAACAGGCGGTACGCCGTGAGGTATTCCGGGCTCCATCTCTGCTGGAAGCCGAAGGCGATCGTTTTCGACTTATCGGCCCTTTCCGCCGCCGCCATCAGCCGCTTCACGCCAGCGACGTCCGCGCCCGCCGGCTTCTCGCAGTAGATGTGCTTCTTTGCCTGAACTGCTGCCTCAAAATGCTCGGGATGAAGGAATACGGGCGTCGCAATGAGTACCGCATCGATGTCCGGCTGCGCCAGCAGTTCCTTGTAGTCCCGGTAGACCCGCGCCTTATCGGCGGTGGGAAGCCGTGTCTTCGCCATGTCGATGCGGTCCGGGTAGATGTCGCAGATTGCGGCAAGCCTTGCGTTCGGATCACGTGTCATGTGCCCGCCAACGTAAACGCCCCTGCCGCCGGTTCCGATCACGCCGAACGATACTGCAGAGTTTGCTTGCGAACCGAAAGCCGTTTCCGGCTTTACTATGAGCAATCCAGCGGCGCCGGCAATTGCCGACCGCCTTGTCACCTCATCCATATCATCACCTTTTCTCTATCGTGGACTTTGCATCCCGCACCCCATCACTTTACTTCTGTTGCATCTACAACTCCAAGCACCGGCCAGCCAAGATTTACAGGCGACATGCTGGCAAAAGGCGGTTACAATTTTGGTGCAGCGGGCATCTGCACAACCCCTCAATCGAATCGCCCGTTTCGGAGGCGCATGTGTCCACAGATGCAGAGAAGCGGCCTCACTCTTTAGAGAGTGAGCTCCGCGAGCCGCAGTATGGAAGAGCAGAGGGGGGTGCTGCGGAAGGCACACCTATTTCCGGAGCGCAGGCCGTCGAATTCCTGAACACTCTGGCGGATCCGTTCCTGATTCTTGATCGCGACTGGCGCTTTCTTTACGCAAATCCCGCCGTCGCAGCCATTTTCCAGGGATCTGCCTCCCCACTTCCTGGCCGGAGATTCTGGGATGTTTTTCCGGACGCGCGCGGAGTGTTCGCCCCGGTTCTGGAGCGCGTCATGCAGGAGCGCATTCCCCTGCAGTCCAGGATTCATTACGCGCAGATGTGGCTGGACGTCCACGCGCAGCCGGTCGAAGCCGGTCTCTCAGTCCTCCTGTTAAACGTCACAGAGCAGAAAAAGAGGCTGGAGGAGTTAGAGCGCCGCGAGAAACGGCTTCGGGCGCTCGTGGAGAATTGCGCCGATGGAATGGTGATGATTGACCGGGAAAACCGGATTATTTATGCAAAAAAGACCATCCTCGGATACTCACCGTCGGAATGGATCGGCCGGCACATTCTCGAAATGACCGACCTTGAAACACGGATGAGTATCCTGCCGAAATTGCGAGAACTCGCGAATCATCCCGGGGCCACCATTCAAGGCGATGCCCGCGTTCGGGCGGCCGATAACACCTGGCGATGGGTGGAGGTGGTGGCCACGAACCTGCTTCACGAGGAGGATGTTGGCGCCATTCTCATCAATTATCGGGACGTGACCGAAAGGAAGGAGTCGGAGATCGCCCTGCGCGAGAGCCGCGAGCGGTTGAATCTGGCGCTGGAAGCCGGCCGGATGGGCGCCTGGGACTGGGACATTCTTTCCTCCCGCATCACGTGCACGGAGGCCATGGAAAGACTGCACGGCCTTTCGCCGAATACCTTCGACGGCACCTTTGAGGCGTTTCACCGGGATGTCCACCCGGACGACCGAAACTCCGTGATGGAGGCGATTCAAAAATCACTCGCCACCCGCAGCGATTATCAGGCGGAATATCGAATCATGCGCCCGGATGGCAGCCACATTTGGATCGAAAGCCGCGGACGTCTCCAGCTCAACGAGCAGGGCGTGGC
>JADGHK010000275.1 GCA_019686145.1 Bryobacteraceae bacterium
GCTGGTGGCCTGAATGTACTCCGCGCTCGTTTTCGGCTGGCCGAAAACGACCATCAGGCCCAGACGTATGATGTCCAGGCCGACGGAGATCATGTTCGTCGCGATCGCCACATCAACGCTGTTCTTTTCGGAAAATGCAAGCGCCAGTCGCCGTTTGGCCTCGGCCACCTGCGCCGTGCTGACGCGGCTCGTGAGTTCGACCGGCTCATATCCAATCTGCCGGTCATCGAACAGACCTTCGGCCTCGCCGACGCGCCTCCGGGTCGAGTACCCCGCCAGGCGGTTCCGGATCTCGTCCTCGATCAGCCGCCGGGCACCTCCAAGCTCGCGCAAGCTGTTGTAGTAGCCGAGCAAGGTCATGTAGGGATCGGCGGGATTAAGCCGTTCCCCCTTCTTCTTAAGCCGCGTGTACCACTTGCCGGCGGCCCCCAGCAGCGCGAGATAGACCCGCAGCATGGCGACTTTTGGACTGCGCCCCTGCGCTGCCACACCGACGTACAGCCGGGCATTACTCTCCGTGGCCGGAAGCGTGCGGGCGAAAAAAGAATCTCGCCGGTCGGGACCAGGCGGCGGGAAGATGTCCACCATGCGCCGGTTGAATAGCGCCCGGATCTGCGTCTCCGCGCGGCGCACCGTGGCGGTGGAGGCAACAATTTTGGGCCTGATGCGCCGCCCGTCCCGCTCAACGACGCACAATTCTTCGAGCGCCGTCTCGTACAATCCCGCCAACGTGCCAAGCGGACCCGAGATCAGATGCAGTTCGTCCTGGATAATGAGGTCCGGGGGCGGCAGACGGCCCTCGGGAAGTTTCGTCCCCTGCGGCGAATCGCAAGGACCGTAGAAGCCGCGCTTGTCGTAGCGTTCCACGCGGCCGAAGAAAGCCCCGACCGGGCCTGTCCAGGGCAATGCCGCGAATTTATCTACGGTTGCAATCATAAAACACGGCAGCCGCCGATAGATTGGCTCATCCACGGCCACGATGGGCAGCGCCAAGCCTCGCCCGAACGGGCATGCGCGGTTCACGCACGAGACGCGCAGGTCCTCCGGCTCATCCTGCTTCGGCTCGAGCCGGAAGGAGTTCCGGCTGAATTTCGTTCCGCACCACGGGCACTCTTCCAGCGGGATTGGCGACGGATTCTTGTCATTGTCCCAGAACCTGCGCGTGCGGTGGTAGGCGCATTGCGGGTCCTTGTCGCCCTTTCGCCCCATGCGGTTCGGAGTCGCGCCGCGGCCCACCCACAGCCCGATCTCGAAGGGCCAGTCGCCGAGTTTCACAGCATCCTTCTGACGCTCCAACTCCAGGGCGCAGATCATGGTCGCCGACCGGCCGAGCTGGTCGAGCGTCAGCAGACGAAGCGTGTACCGCATCAAGACGCTAACGCCGGCCGACTGAATTCCGGGATTCCGCAACCGCCGCAGGACCAGCGTGAAAGCTGCCAGGCCCAGGTATGCTTCGGTCTTGCCGCCGCCGGTCGGAAAGAACAGCAAATCGACGACTTCGCGCTCGTCGTCGCCAGGCTCGGCGATTCCGGCCAGGTTCATCAGCAGGAAGGCCAACTGAAAGGGGCGCCACTTGGGCGCTTCATCCGGTCTCCGCCGCCGCGCCGCCACGGCCATCACCTTATTGGCTATCCGAAAGGCGTCAAGGCAGACCGGATCGTTCAGCAATTCGATGCCGCGCTGAATTCGGTTGGCGGCAATGCGGGCCCGCTGGAGAAGTTCTTCGCCCGTTGCGCGCCGTTTGGCGGGCGCTGCCGGCACATTGGCCGCCTGAGCCTCTATCCACTTCCGGTATTCGCTCACCAGCGGCACCAATCTGGCGTTCGCTTCGGAGCCGTCCTGAAGTTGGCTGAGGGCCTCCATGCTCAGTTCCACGCCGGCGATCACCGATGGCGCTACGCGCTCCACCTCGGCTTCCGGTATCCAGCAGGTCCGGACCCGGCGGCACGCTCCCTCCTCGATAAAGGCTGCCGTGGCTACGTTGTGGCCCACCGCGTACTCACCGGCATCCCGGTACTGGAGATCGGCGACGCGCTCGTCCCAATCGTCGCTGGCGAAGCTTCTCAGGTCAGGCCGGGGCAGGAACGCTGCGTCACCGGAGACCTCCAGCTCCACCTGGAACGCGAAGGCTTCATCCTTTACGTCGTCAGGCGCCGGCGTTCGCCGGTTCACCAGGAAGACAGAAATGGTCCGAGCTCCGGCGGGAACACCCGCGTCCGCCGCAAGGTTCCCAACGCGGCGGGCAAGATAGGCCACACACAAGCCCCGGCTCGATGGGACCTCCACTTCACGCGCTCTTTCCGTAGCCTGGGCCAGATTGAGGTTGACGATCTCCTCGCGCGCGGTCCGCGCCCATTCCTCCGGCATTTCGGAGCGCCGGTGGTAATCGCCCCAGCGGACGCGCACCTTGAGTTCACCAGCTTCTGCCGGCGAAAGAACGCTCATGCCGATCGAGGATGGCAGGTAGCGTTGCCTGGCTGCGGCGGGTTCGGGCGGGACGTCGTCATCCAGGCCACCACCCTCACCGGCCTGATCGACCTCGTCTGTGCTCGATTCATCGGTTCGCTGTGTGCGTTCGGCCTCGAGTGGTACGAGGAAGCCGGTCAGATACCAACGCGAGGGCGCCTGGGGCAAAACCTCGGCGGCATCGCCGAGTCCGTCACTGGGACCGACGAGGTCGAGCCGGAGGGCGTCTACCAGCCGCTCCCGAACGTCAACAGCTTTCATCTCATTCGCCATGGATTACACCTTTTCTCTTGCTTTGCCGGAGCGTTTCCTGGCCGCGGGAGGATTGCTTGGCTGCGGTGCGCACCGGCTCGCCAGGAAGGAGTTGCCCTTCCTCGATTGCGCGCTGGCGGTTCAATTCGAGCAGGCGCGCTAGCACCTCGTCCCGAATCTCGTCCGGCCAACGGTAGCGGTACTTCTTGCGCCGCGGACGGCCGTTTTCGTCTTCCTCTTCTTCGTCGTCGAACTCAGGGATGAATTCGCAGCGCGGCTGGATGTCTGTCCAGCCGTAAGCATCGAGGACGGCGCGGTCCATGGCGTCATGCAATTCGCGGAGCTTGGAGATGTCGGGGCATTCGCATTCGGGGTCGTGAAACCAGTTGTAGATCGCGGTGAGCCCTTTGTTCTCGCGCTGCATCAATTGGGCACGGAAATCGTAATAGGTGCAGCCAATACGCGCGAGTGAAGCACCGCTTTCCAAATCCGGCGGGAAGGAAAACGTCTCGAAGCAGTCGGAAGGCGCGTACCGCAGGTCGTCCTTCATAGAGGAGGACATAAACCTGGCCCACACCTCGTGCACGCGAGACTGAAGGACGGAGAAAACGGCAAGGTGTCCGAACGGAAATACTACGGTCTGTTCGCTTGCGATGATTGAAGCTGGAAGTGTCGTGAAAGCACAGGCGTTCCCAACTCGGGAAAGCACGATCACGCGGGAGAGATCTCGCGCAGCCGCGCGTAGTTCAGGCCGGGTTCGCAGAAAGCGCCACCAGAACTTCTGTCCGTATTCGTCCTTTTGTGCGAGTCGCTCCGGCTTCACCTTCCGCTCGACGATATCCAACAAGTCCGGCCAGTCAGCTGCGACCGGCTCCGGGTAATCAAGCGGCACAATGCCGTCCCGCAGCCACTCCTTCCGTTGATGTTCGTCCGCGTCTTCCCACGAGGCGCCGAGGTCCTTGCGCCGCAGCGGAAAGTCCTCAAAGTTGATGACGTACCGATGGTGCGCATGCGTTGGACTATCGTTCACCTCCTCACCGCCGATATACGGGAAGATCCGCTCCTTGTTGCGGGGGTCCTTTGCGATTAGCCGGTGCATTTCGGCGAGCGGTGTCGCGACACCCTTCTTGTCGGTATCGTCGAAGGTGAAGCCCATCCCGAGTACGATGCTGCCCTGGAAGCTCTTCCCCTCGTTGGCCTTCAGACGCGCCGGATCTTCGTGGCCTCCGGCGTGAAAGAGGTACGCGGTGATGATTGGTACTTCCCGATTGTCGAGCAGGTAGGGACCCGGCATCTCGCCCTTGCACACGTGCACCACGCTCACCACAACGGTCGCCTGGCCGGGCCACTTCAAGCGCTTGCGGGCCTGGTAGATCGTGCCGCCGTGCGTGCAGATCCACCGAAGCCCCGTCGAGCGGGTATCGCCCTGACCGATGGTGTTCGTCGCGATCAAGCCGAAGCAGCCGTTTGGCCGCAGAAGCGTGAATGCCCGCCGGAAGAAGTGCGCCACCAGATCCGAGTTTCCGTGGGACTGCTCGTGAATCGCTTTCAGCCAGTCGAGGTATCCGGGCGCGTGAGCGGCGATGAGCGTGTTCTTGCCGGCGAAGGGCGGGTTGCCCACGATCGCGTCGAAGCCGCCTGAACCGCCGTTGAATACCTCTGGAAACTCCAGTTCCCAATGGAACGGCAGCACGCCGGCCGGCGCCGCAGGCAGGGTCTCGGTGACCGCTCCACGGAGAATCTGCTCCACGCGCACGCGCATCGCCTTACGGGAGCGCTCGCGCGCGGCCGCGTTCGCTCCGCTGAAGAACACAGAGACGACGGCGTCGCCGACTTCACGCGGGAGTGAAAGCGCGTCGTCCGCGCTGTTCAGTTGCTGGAGCAACTGTGCGTATGGCACGTCGTCGGCAGCCGG
>JADGHK010000276.1 GCA_019686145.1 Bryobacteraceae bacterium
TTACTCTGCTTCGGCGATTGCTTCCTCGCCGCCGAGGTCTTCGCTAAGCCCGCCTGTATAGGTGAGCCGAGCCTCCTCGTCGTACCCGGGAATGCCTTCCGACAGCATTGCATCGGGTTCCGCAATCACCTCTTCTTCCACGTCCTCACCGGCAATCTTCACACGGCGGTAGTACTCCATACCGGTACCAGCCGGGATCAGACGTCCCATGATGACGTTTTCCTTGAGACCGCGCAGGTAGTCGACTTTGCCGTTGATTGCGGCTTCAGTGAGCACGCGCGTCGTCTCCTGGAAGGAGGCGGCAGAGATGAACGAGTCTGTGGAGAGCGAAGCCTTCGTGATGCCAAGCAGCACCGCGCGGCCATGAGCCGGCCGTCCGCCAGCCTGAATCACGCGCTCGTTCTCCTCGCGGAACTTGAACTTGTCAACGACTTCCTCGGGGAGGAACTCGGTGTCGCCGATATCTTCCACCTTCACCCAGCGCATCATCTGCCGGACGATGACTTCCAGGTGCTTGTCGTTGATGTTGACGCCCTGCAGCCGGTAGACTTCCTGAATTTCGTTGACCAGGTACTTCTGCAGTTCCTTTTCGCCGAGCACGTGCAGGATGTCATGCGGGTTGCGCGGACCGTCGGTGAACGGATCGCCCGAGCGGACACGCTCGCCTTCCTGCACGTTGATATGCACGTTCCGAGGCAGCGAGTATTCCTTCTGCTGGCCGTCGTCGCCGATGACGTAGAGCTTCCTCTGGCCCTTTGTGATTTCTCCGAACTTCACGACGCCGTTGATTTCGGAGATGATGGCCGTTTCGCGCGGCTTGCGCGCCTCGAACAGTTCCACGACGCGAGGCAGACCGCCCGTGATGTCCTTCGTCTTCGTTGTAGCGCGAGGAATCTTCGCCAGTACGTCGCCGGCATGTACCTCTTCTCCGTCACGCACCATGAGGTGCGCATGGGTCGGCATCAGGTAGCGGCGCTCGTCGGAACGGCTGCCGCTGGCCGGGCGAACGATGATGGTCGGAACTCGCTTCTCATCTGGCGAATCCGTCACCACCCACTGCGACATACCGGTGATCTCGTCCACCTGCTCCTGCAGCGTGACGCCCTCGAGCAGATCCTTGAAGTGAATCACGCCGCTGACTTCCGTCAGAATCGAGAAGGTGTAAGGATCCCACTCGAGCAGAACCTGGTTGGTCTTGACAGCTTCGCCATCTCCGAAGAAGATCTTGGCGCCGTAGACCACCGGATAGCGTTCCTTCTCACGGCCTTTCTCGTCAACGATGGCGAGAATGCCGTTCCTGTTCATCGCGATCAGCTCACCCTTCGCGTTACGAACGGTGTTGATGCCGATGAATTTCACGTAGCCGTCGCTCTTGGCGTCCTGCTTGGACTGCTCGCTGGATCCGGTTGCCGTACCGCCCACGTGGAAGGTACGCATGGTGAGCTGGGTTCCCGGCTCTCCGATGGACTGCGCAGCGATAACGCCGACAGCCTCACCGCGCTCCACGAGACGTCCCGTAGCAAGATTGCGGCCGTAGCAGAGCTGGCAGACGCCGCGCTTGGACTCACAGGTGAGCACCGAGCGGATCTTCACGCGCTCGATACCGGCCGCTTGAATCGCGGCTGCGAGCTCCTCGGTGATCTCCTGATTCACCCTTACGATGACGTTTCCTTCGTAGTCGAGCTGGTCTTCCAGCGCCACACGGCCAACGATGCGATCGCGCAGCGGCTCGATGATTTCGCCCGACTCGATGATCGGCTCGACGTACAGTCCGTCCGTCGTTCCGCAGTCGTATTCGGTCACGATGACGTCCTGCGCGACGTCGACCAGACGGCGGGTCAGGTAGCCGGAGTCGGCCGTCTTCAAAGCCGTATCCGCGAGACCCTTACGGGCGCCGTGCGTGGAGATGAAGTACTGAAGCACGTTCAGACCTTCGCGGAAGTTGGCCGTAATCGGAGTCTCGATGATCTCGCCCGACGGCTTCGCCATCAGACCGCGCATGCCGGACAACTGACGGATCTGCTGCTTCGAACCGCGGGCGCCGGAGTCCGCCATGATGTAGATCGGGTTCAGGTAGCGGCCGGTACGATCGTCCTCCTCCATGGTCTTGAACATCTCCTCCGAAACGCGTTCGGTGACCTTGGACCAGATTTCGATGATTTTGTTGTACCGCTCGCCCTGGGTGATCGCGCCTTCCTGATACTGGGACTGAACCTCGATGACGGCCTTCTCCGCCTCCGCGACAAGCTGCTTCTTGCTCTCCGGCACGACCATGTCGTCGATTCCGATCGAGATGCCGGCGCGGGTCGCGTAAAGGAATCCGAGAGCCTTGATCTGGTCGAGCATCTGCACCGTGGTCTGCAGGCCAAAGCGCAGGTAGCAGTAGTGGACCAGTTGCGACAGACCCTTCTTCTTCAACAAGCCGTTGATGAACGGCATGTCATCCGGCAGCACGTCGTTCAGGATGACGCGGCCAACCGTCGTATCCATGTCCTGCTTTACGAACTCAGCAGGCTCGGTATACATGATGTTCTGGCTGTCGAAGGCCTTCTCGAGATCGATCACCTTGCCCGTGTAGCGCAGCTTGATCGGCGTGAGCGTCTCCACCTCGCCCATCTCGAGCGCGATCAGCACGTCATCGACAGAGGCGAACTTCTTGCCTTCGCCCTTCGTGCCCCGACGCGCCTTGGTGAGGTAGTAGATCCCGAGCACCATGTCCTGCGTGGGCACGGTAATCGGACCGCCGTGCGCGGGCGACAGAACGTTGTTCGACGCCAGCATCAGCGTCGCAGCTTCGATCTGCGCTTCCGGCGACAGCGGGATGTGGACGGCCATCTGGTCCCCGTCGAAGTCGGCGTTGAATGCCGTACAAACCAACGGGTGGATCTTGATAGCCTTCCCTTCCACCAGAACAGGCTCGAAGGCCTGAATGCCGAGGCGGTGCAGCGTAGGAGCGCGGTTCAGCAGAATCGGGTGGTCTCGAATGACTTCCTCGAGGATGTCCCAGACCACGGGGTCCTGCTGCTCCACGAGTTCCTTGGCCTGTTTGATGGTCGTGCAGTGGCCGCGCTGCTCGAGGCGGTGGTAGATGAACGGCTTGAACAGCTCGAGCGCCATCTTCTTCGGCAAACCGCACTGATGCAGCTTCAGCTCAGGACCAACAACGATCACCGAACGGCCAGAGTAGTCAACACGCTTACCGAGCAGGTTTTGACGGAAGCGGCCCTGTTTGCCCTTCAGAGTGTCGGAGAGCGATTTGAGCGGACGGTTGTTCGCCCCGCGCAGAACGCGGCCGCGGCGGCCGTTGTCGAACAGAGCATCGACGGCCTCCTGCAGCATGCGCTTCTCGTTCCGCACAATCACATCCGGAGCGTGCAGTTCGATCAGCTTCTTCAGGCGGTTGTTGCGGTTGATAACGCGGCGGTACAGGTCGTTCAGGTCCGACGTAGCGAAGCGGCCGCCGTCAAGCGGCACGAGCGGACGCAGCTCCGGCGGAATCACCGGAATCACGTCCAGAATCATCCACTCCGGCTTGTTGCCGGACTTGCGGAAACTTTCGACCACACGAAGGCGCTTGGCGTACTTCAGCTTCTTCTGCTGTGAGGCCTCAGTCTTCATCCGCTCCCGGATCTCCATGCTGAGGCTCTCAATGTCGATCTTTTTGAGCAGTTCCTTGATGCCCTCGGCGCCCATCATCGCGACATACTTGCCGTAGTACTCCTGGTCAAGCTGCCGCTTGCGTTCGTCCGAAATCACTTCGCCGCGGGAAAGCCCCGGAACCTCGCCTGGGTCAACGACGACGAAGGCTTCAAAGTAAAGGACACGCTCCAGCTCGCGAAGCGTGATGTCAAGCAAATAGCCGATGCGGCTCGGCAGGCCCTTAAAGAACCAGACGTGCGAGCAGGGACTTGCAAGTTCAATGTGCCCGAGGCGCTCGCGACGCACCCGCGACAGCGTGACTTCAACGCCACACTTGTCGCAGATGACTCCTCGATGCTTCATCCGCTTGTACTTGCCGCACAGGCACTCCCAATCCGCAACTGGACCAAAAATGCGAGCGCAGAACAATCCATCCCGCTCCGGCTTGAACGTGCGGTAGTTGATTGTTTCCGGCTTGGTGACTTCACCATGCGACCAACTCCGGATCTTTTCCGGGGACGCTAGACTGATCCGAATCGAATCGAAGTCCGCGATCAAATTGGCTCTGTCGTACGGTGAGGATCTGTACAAGGCTGCCTCCTAAGAAATCTTGCTGCTAACAAACGGTTCAAGGCCGGCTCAGGAGCCGGCCTGCAAACCACAGGGCGAAGTACCTCTCCGCCCGTCTCAATCCGCCGCTATTGCCGTATCCAGCACCTCTCGCGGCTTCTTCATCAACTCGACGTCGAGACAGAGGGACTGCAGCTCGCGGATGAGCACGTTGAACGATTCCGGAACACCCGGCTCTGCCGCGGCCTCGCCCTTGACGATTGCCTCGTAGATCTTCGCTCTGCCATACACGTCGTCGGACTTCGCGGTCAACAGCTCCTGCAAGACGTAGGCTGCGCCGTAAGCTTCAAGCGCCCAGACCTCCATCTCGCCGAAGCGCTGTCCACCAAACTGAGCCTTACCGCCCAGAGGCTGCTGCGT
>JADGHK010000277.1 GCA_019686145.1 Bryobacteraceae bacterium
CCTTTCTTGTCATCTTGAATTGTGGAAAGCAGGGTGATCTCCCGCGAAAGAATCCAGCTTCTCCAGGTTGTGCACAAACTTCCAGAAGTCCAATTGGCAGCCGCTGTGGAAGACATAGCTAACCTCAATTAAATGAATCGATAACGCTGAGGATGAGCTTGTTTAATTCCGGATCATGCTGCCGTTGCTGGTCGATTTTCTGTATGGAGTGCATTACAGTGGTGTGATGCTTCCCGCCGAAAGCGCGGCCAATCTCCGGCAGCGAGGCTGTTGTTAATTCCTTCACCAGGTACATCGCAACCTGACGCGGGAATACAATTGTTCTCGCGTTTCCTTTCTGCTTCAACTGCGACGGCGGGATCCCGAACTTTTCTGCCACCGCCCGCAGGACCGCGTCCATGCTGATCTTCTTCTCCTGACCCTGCAGCACCTGCTTGAGGATTTGCTGAGCCATCGGGAGCGTGATGGGGGTTCCTGTTACCGAGGAGTATGCAATCAGCTTGACCAGCGCCCCTTCCAGCTCCCGCACGCTCGATTTTGACTTCGTCGCAATGAAAATCCGGACATCCTCAGGCAGGAAGACACCCTCCTGCTCTGCTTTCTTGTCCAGGATGGCCATCTTTGTCTCAAGGTCCGGGGGCTGAACGTCCACCATCAAACCCCACTCGAAACGGGACCTCAGCCGTTCCACCAGTCCGGAGATGCTCTTAGGCGGCGAATCGCTGGAGATGACGATCTGCTTCTGGTGATCGTACAGCTCGTTGAACGTAAAGAAGAACTCTTCCTGGGTACGCTCTTTGTTCGCCAGGATGTGAATGTCGTCGATCAGCAGGACGTCAGCGGAACGGTAGTGTTGGTGGAATAGGGGCATCCGCTGAAGGCGGATGCAGCTGATGAGCTCGTTCGTGAAGCGCTCCCCGGTGGTGTAGACAATCCGCATTCCCGGGTGGTTCTCGAGAAGGCTCCGGCCCAGGGCGTGCATCAGGTGCGTCTTGCCCATCCCGGTGCCGCCGTAGATGAACAGCGGGTTGTAGGATCGGGAGGGGAGGGCGGCCACCGCTTTCGCCGCGGCGTGCGCGAACTGATTGCACGAGCCGACAACAAACGTGTCGAACGTGAACCGGGGATTGAGCTGATTATCGGCCGCGCTGAAGAACTGCGGCGCTCCCGAAGGTGAGTAGGGTGCAGTCTGGCGGCTTTGCAGCTCGGACTCCGCCATGCGGAATGACCGCACTTCGTACACGGTCTGGAAGAACGGGAGCCGCAACTCTTCCATGGCGGCCCTCACCGGTTCGGAGTACTCCTGCTCCATCCACTGCTTCGTGGCTTCGTTGGGTACCGCTACAATCAGGCAATCGCCATCGACGGCCAGCAAGGACGTTCCATCGACCCAGTTCTGGTATGCTTCCGGGGTCAGTTTCGAGGCAAGGTGTCCTTTAATCTGCTCCCATAAGTCCATCGTGCTTGCCAAGATACAAATCTCCCAAGGATTTCCCACATGTTTTCCACATGTGTGGAAAACCAAAACCTCATACCTCGGTTTTCGATCGGGGTCGGACCGATGACATCTGGCCGTTTTCAGTCCGATACGGCTATTTTGCTTTCGCGGACCTTCAGTCTAGCATAGTCCGTGACTTCACGCATCCGGTCTCTTTCGAAATAGAAGTCCAAGTATTGCAACAAGTTAAGATACTACTTGAGTTTTAGGTGAAGTCCCGGAAACGTAGTGGTCTACTTATGTTTGCGTTTGCCTTTTCAATTCTCTACGTCTCTAATTGAGGCTACCTTATCTCTGGCGCCGCTGCTCCTCTTGTCCGGCTGATTTGACAGTTCCTAAGCAATCGAGCGAAAATGAGGGAGTCGCAAAGAAGAAAGCGGGAGTAACTCAGCTGGTAGAGTGCGACCTTGCCAAGGTCGATGTCGCGGGTTCGAATCCCGTCTCCCGCTCCATCCTTTGCTCTCTTCCAGCGTTTACTCTTTTTTAACCCCCTTGGTGACGTATACAATAGTCGAGGCCGTCTTCTAAGGCGAAACTCTCAGTTAAAGGAGGCTTAAGATGTCGGAAGCAGTAGGAAGCATGCCAAGAATCGGTGACCCAGCCCCCGATTTCACAGCTGTCACCACCCATTCAAGCTCAATGAGATTCAGTGAGTGGCAGGGCAACTCCTGGGTCATCCTGTTCTCTCACCCTGCGGACTTCACGCCGGTCTGCTCCACCGAACTGGTTGAGTTTGCCCGTCGCTCGGCCGAATTTGCAGCTTTGAACACGAAGTTGATCGGCCTGAGTGTCGACAGCATCCACTCGCACCTCGCCTGGATCCAGAACCTGAAGCAGATCATGGGAGTTGAGATCAACTACCCGATGATCGCGGACCTGGACATGAAGGTCGCTCAGCTTTACGGCATGATTCATCCGGGCGCGAGCGCGACTGCCACGGTCCGCGCCGTGTTCGTGATCGATCCGAAACGCGTGATTCGCGCAATCATTTATTACCCGTTGAACGCCGGCCGCAACGTCGACGAAGTGCTTCGCGTCCTGACCGCTCTTCAGACTGCAGACGAGTACGCCTGCGCCTTGCCCGTGAACTGGAAACCCGGGGATAAGGTTGTAGTTCCTCCCCCGAAGACCGTCAGCGAAGTGGCGGAGCGCCTGAGCCACCAGGGCAAGGGGCGAGATGTCAAAGACTTCTACCTAAGCCTGCAGGACGCGCCGAAACGCGAGAAGGCTGCGAGCTAAACCCTTCCAGCCTGGACGGATTTCCGTTGGGAGGTACGTATGTACTTCCAGCAGTTCTATCTCAGCTGCCTGGCCCACGCGTCGTAGCTGATTGGCTCGGAGGGCCAGGCAGCTGTGATCGATCCACGGCGTGACGTGGAAATCTGTTTGGATGAAGGCCGGAAGCGGGGCCTCCAAATCTCGCGCGTCATTGAAACCGACCTTCACGCTGACTTTGTGTCCGGCCACGGGGAATTGGCGGAGCGGACGCAGTCTTCACTGGGGATACCCTCTTCATCGGTGATGTGGGACGTCGTCCCGATCTTGCTGCGATCCGGCTACAGGAACGTTCTCAATGTGATCGGCGGTATTGATGCCTGGGTGGCGGCAGGTTATCCGGTTACAGCGGCTTAGGGTGGGCTGATTCCCGGGATGCAACATCGAATCCGAGGAAGCCTCCGCCGGTTGAAACAAAGCTGGGCGGTGTAGCCTCCGGTCTGGGCATGCCGATCCGAAAGGCGTGCAGATCGCGGTAGAGCTGGAGAAATTGGGCGGTGACGTTCTCCCACCGGTAGCGTTCTGCAGTGCGCCGCGCGTTAAGGATTCTCTGCTGGCGCGTCGGGTCGCTGAGCGCCCGCTCGATCGCACCGGCGAAAGAAACGGCATCGGGGGCGGCCAGCCAGGCGTTGGTTTCGTTCGCGTAGACAGTGACACCGCCGCTTGCGGGTGCGACTAACGGCAGTCCCGAAGCCATTGCTTCGAGCGGCGCGATCCCGAAGGGCTCTTTCGGGTTGGGATGCACGAAGATGTCGGAGTTTGCGTACAGGTTCGCCAGCGCCTCCCGGTCTCCCACGTGCCCGAGCATCCGGACCTTACCCGGCACGCGGCGTTCTGCTTCCTCCCGCAACTGCTCCCGGAGGATGCCGTCGCCAGCAATGAGCAGCCGGTAATCTCGCCGTGATGCCGCTGTGAGATGGACCATCGTCTCAAGAAGCAGGCCAAGGTTCTTTTCGGGAACCAGACGCCCGGCGTATAAGAGGAGGACGGTCTCCTCGCCGCCGCCCGCCTGCTCGAGCAGCCTGGTGCGAATGGGCGAAGAGCGGCGCGCCGGATTGAAGCCTTCGCAGTCTGCGCCCATCGGTGAAATCCAGACACCGCGCTGTACGCGATGGCCGTGGGACGCAGGCACGAGTTCTTCGGCGGTATGGTCGGAGATGGCGATGTGGTGATCAAACATCGGGAAGTAGATGTTCTTCATGTAGAAGCGGCAGAACCGCATTGCAAGCCGTCCGGACGCCACATAGGCAGCCATGTTCTCGTCCATGCGCTCGCACGTCAGCCCGATCACCGTCGGCCTGTAGCTCACACCGGGCGCCCAGTTCTGACGCAGCAATCCCGCCAGATACAGCAGCGAATACTTATCGCTGATTTCGATGAGATCCGGCCGTTCCTCTTCGATGATGCGGCCCAGAGTGTTGCGCCCGGGCAGCAGGAAGCGGTTCGGGAAGATCATTCTGTAGCTTGAATTGAGCGGGGCGCGGCGTGCGGCGACATGGTAGATGCGGCCGTACTCACCCACCTCTTCCACCCAGCTCTTCTCCGCGGGCACCACGAGCCGCAGCGGGTGGGCGTGCCGGTTCGCTGCCTTCAGGAGTTCCTTGTAAAAGGTGCTGATCCCCCCTGAGCTCCCGTGCCAGGCGTTTGTGATGTGCAATGTCTTGATCTTCATCGACGGACTAAGCCCCGGTTGTGTCGAGAAAACGGGAACGCACGAAAGTTCGGACAACCCTCAGCAGGGACCTGGGAAAGAAGAGCACGAAGTCCAGGAGAATGGATGGCATCCGGCGCATGTCCGATGCCAGCGTATCCCCCTCCGCCCCAACGACCAAGGCTCCG
>JADGHK010000278.1 GCA_019686145.1 Bryobacteraceae bacterium
GGAGTGAGCAGGGTGCAGCTATTGGCGGATGTCGGAATCCTGCAGGAAGTTCGTCCACTCCTCAGTCCAGTCGACGGATCCAAACGCGCCAATCCACGCTGCAGTTTGATCGAAGAAGCCGTCATCGGGCGGCTGGACCCATCCCGCACGGAAAACAGGAGAGAGGGCCATCGGACGGAAGTCGGGATCGCTGTAGTCGAAGGGACGGCGCAGCATCGGGTCCGCCACCACGAAATTGCGGCCGTTGCCCCGGCTTCCCTGCGCGAACGTCAGCATGTTTACGTCCACCTGGCCTTCCAATGTATTCGGAGCGCTGGCGCCGAGGCCGTTATTCCAGAGCAGAACGCCATCCATTTTGATGTTTCCGTTGTCGATCTGGGACTGAGTGGAGGAGCCATCGATAAAGACACCGGCGCTAAAGAAATTCGTCACGAGAGCGTTATTGATCTCGCCGCCGGACCCGCGGCGCAGGTAGATCCCGGGCGAGTTTGCCTCGTCGACTCCAGCCTGTCCGCTTCCAATGAACGTCAGGTTGTAGAGAACTGGTTTGGAGAGCGGCGTTGCGCTCTGGTTGTACTCGCTGTTATCGCCTTCAATGCCGCGGTTGCCCCGTGAATCGGGGCTCTGGTAGAAGACGCCGAACTGGATGCGCCCCGTATAGCCGAGCTGCCAGTCAATGTAGTCATCCGCCCCGAAGGCGCCGACAAGATATTTGGCGTCAGACGTACCGCCGAACCACTCAAACGAATCGTCGAGTCCGTAAATCGCCTGAAGGTATTCCGCGACCGTCGCCTTGCCACAGCCAGCCCAGGTAAAGGAGTTGGCCTCGTTATTCGGCGCAAAGATCGATCCGGCGTACTCTACGCGAACATAGCGGAGCGATCCGCAGTTGTGGTTGGGATCCGGGCTGGGGCCGCCGCCGTACACCGTGTCCTCGCTGGCCGGGAGTCCTTCGACATAGAACTCGCCGTCCTGGTTGGTCTGGGAAGCAGCGCCCGCCGCAACATTGATGGGAGCGCGGCCCAGCAGAATGAGACCGCCCCAGTCACCCCGCTGGCGCTGGCCGAAGGGCTGCGAGCTCGTCATCACGATCGGGCGGCTGCGCGTACCGTTCGCGACAATGCGGCCATTTCTTGTGACGACGAGAACGGACGGAGGCTGCGAGCCAGGCTGGCCGAAGATGAAGGTGCCCGGTTCGATCGTCAGAACAGCGTTGTTGCGAACAAAAACGGCGCCGCTCAGGCGATACGCCTTGGTGTTCACCAGAGTGAGATCGGACTCGATGTTGCCCGAAAGGTTCACAAACTCAGTCACGACACCAATCTTGAAGTAGGCAGAGCGGATGACGCGGCCTCCGGTGTAGTCGCGAAGCTGCACGACAAATGTGTGCATGCCTGGCTCATCAGGAATCGTGACAGGCGTCGGGCTTACCAGGCCGCCGTCGCCCACCAGGACGCCTTTCGCCACTTCCGGCAGGCGCGACACGCGAAATCCCTGCGACGCAGTGTTTCCATAGATATCGGTGACCTCCTGACTGTTGCCCGGCAAGTACGTCTTCACGCCTGTCTGGTTATTCTGCCGGTACAAAACAATCGTGTAGGGATAGAGATCCTGATTCGGCCTCACGGTCCATCGCAGCGTGAGCTGTTCGCCCGGCTGATACACGTACTTGTCCGCCCAGATGTACATCGTGGCTGTCGATGCCGGCTGCCCCAGGGCGGCCTTCTCGCTCTCGCTGTCGGCGCCCGCGAGATTGAGTTTTCCATCCGACTCCCCTGCCTGCAAGCTCAGGCCGAGGATGGAGGCGAAGGCCAGGATTTTATAAATTCGCTTTCGCATACTGGTTACGTATCCTCGTTCAGTTTGAAGTGCTCGCACGCGCGCTCCGCTAAAAGATCGAAACGCTCGTACCGATAGTGAAGGTCCGGCCCAGCCGGAAGCTGCGCTGAGTAATCCCGCCTTGCGTCCAGTGGTAGTGATTGTCCGCAAGGTTCTCCGCGTTGAAGCGAAGATTCCACCTGCCGTCTTCGCGGAAGCTGTATTGATACACAAAGTCGAGGAAGTTGTTCGCTTCCTGATAAATGTCCGGCAGGCCAAAGGTGCCTACGTCGGTGAGCCGGCGCGAAACCGAGTTCCAATAGAAGCGCGCGTTGCTCCTCCACGACGGCCGGTTCCATTCGGTAACAACGTTGAAGATGTAGCGGGACTGGCCCAAAAGCGGCCGCTCCTTGGAAGTCAGCAGATTCGCATCCTCTGGCCGAAGCCGGATGTTGGAGTCAACCACCGTCAGGTTCGACTGAACGGACCAATCGCGAAGACTTCGATGAATGAACGTGAGAGCCTTGCGGAACTCCACCTCCACCCCGCGGTTCATCGCGCCGCGTGCATTCACGTATGTCTGCCGCAGGTCGTTCGCAGGCAGAATGGTGACTTCGATCGGATTCGTGAAATCCTTCGTGAAGAAGCTGAAAGCCAGCAGCTGATTGCCGCCAAGGAACCATTCCCAGCGAACGTCGTAATTGTCGACGGTGGCTCGAACCAGGTTGGGGTTTCCTTGCGCGACAAAACCGCCCAGCACGTTATTGAAGTCGAAGGGCGAGAGCTCCCGAAAGTCCGGGCGCGATACAGTCCGGCTGTAGCTGGCGCGGAGATTCTGCCGAGGCGTCAAGGCATAGATCACGTTGACTCCGGGCATTGGATCGCGGTTTACGAGATTCGCCGACAGAGGCTGGGCGTTGGGAACCAAGGGATCGAGAGTGGTCACACGGATTGACGCGTCCTCAATCCGCACGCCGCCAACCACGCGCCATTTCGCCCCAAGGCCGAGGTCGACCATTGCATAGCCGGCGTAGATGTCCATGAGGCCGTCATAGCGGTCGGTTGCGCGAGTGAATTCGACAATCTGGAGGCCGTTGGGACGGATGTTCTCTGGAGCAAAGAGCTCGTCGCTCGGGGCTGTCAACGGAAGCGTTGTCGACTGAACCGGGATATACCGGAACCGGCGCGCGCCGAAGTCGCGATCCCGCAAAGTGGCGCGCACACCGACCTTCACAAGCCCGGTCATCCAGCCCTTGTAGAAGGGCGTGCTGAAGTCAATTTGAGGTTCATGGATGCGGTCTTGCAGTTCGTTAAAGAAACGGAATCCGGAGTTGCTCAGCGCCGAGAAAATATATTGGCCATTCGGTAGCTGGCCGCGCACGACTTCTCGCAGGTCCGGCTCGTTGCGGGAAGACCGGGAATACGTGTACTGCCAATGAAGAAGGCTGTTTGCCAGTCCGGTCAAGAGATGCTCGCCTTCGAGGCTCGATGAAGCCAGGCTGCGCTCAATCCAACGCAGCCGCTGCGAACTCACGTAGGAGTCGACGCCCCCGTCGTAGCCTGAGAACTCCCGCGCTTCCTTGTCCGTATCATGCGTCAGCAGATTCCGGAGCACGATCTTGCTCGTGCTGTTCAACCGGTAGGCAATATTGAGAACACCGCCAAGGCGGGCCGTTTCCGTATAGCCACGGAAGTCCTCATAATTTGTAAAAATGATCGGCCGCGTTCCTTCCTGCCGCAAATAGCGCTGCGTCTCGCTTTGAAACTGCGGACGGTTCGAGAAGGTGAGCGCGCCGACAATGCCGAAACGTCCGAACGATCCGCCGCCCACCATGGAGAGGCTCTGCGAGGGGCGCATGGAGCCGATAGTGGTCGGTTCCCACACGGGAGCGAAAGACCGGCCGAAAGCCTGCATCTCCTGTGGGGAAAAGGTTCCGGGGAACAGCCGCTGATTCGCAGGGATTGCAGACGGCAGCGACCGCGTTCCATCATCAAAGCCGAAATAGTCGTACGATCCGCCAGGATAGGTGCGAAACTGGCTCCCAGTGGTCCGGGTGTTGAAGCCCGTGCTGACTGAGACCCGGAAGATCTTTGTCGTGGGAAACTCCACGGTCTTCATGTTGACGAGACCGCCTGAGAATTCCCCCGGCATATCCGGCGTGTACGTCTTGATGACCTTGATGCTGTCGATCAGCTCAGCCGGGAAGAGATCGAGCGGGACGACGCGCCGTTCGGGCTCAGTGGTTGGCAGGACGGCGTTGTTGAGGACCGTGGAGCTGTACCGTTCGCCAAGGCCGCGGACATACACGTAACCGCTGTCCACGATGGAAACACCGGTCACCTTCTCGACGGCGCGGGCAGCGTCACCCGCGGTGCTCTTGCGGATTTCCTCGCCGCTGATGCTGTCACTGACCGTGGGAGCCAGTTTTCGCTCCTGCACCATCGACTCCGCGGTCGCCGCCACGGCTGCCACCGTCTCCACGACATCGAGAGTGGTGACGGAGCCGGCAGGAGCGAGCACCGTGCTCGCTTCCGTACTTTCGTTTTCCCTGACAACGACTCCATCCAGCTCTGCCGTCAAATAACTTGGCGCGGTCACTCGCAGCTTGTAAGTTCCCGGCTGCGCCGTCAACGTATAGCGGCCGTCTGTTCCTGTTACTGTCTTCTGACCGCCGCCAACAACTTCGACGATGGCATTGCGAACTGGCTGGCCATTGGAGGAATCAAACAGAGTTCCCGTAATCGTACCAGAGCCGCTGCTCTGCGCAGCGGCTGGAATACGAACCACCA
>JADGHK010000279.1 GCA_019686145.1 Bryobacteraceae bacterium
GTGATGCGAGAGAGAGACTGGCCGTAGCGGAAATCGCCGTCCGAATATAAGGTGTACCAGCGGACGGAATCATAGGCTGAGTGGTAGATGCCGCCCGAGCCCGTGCTGCCGAAGCCGAGGTTCAGACTGGCGATACCAGCGTGATGAGCAAAGGCAACGTAGTCGGAGCCTGCGCCCAGGGGACCTAGACGAAACTCCGTCCGGCGTCCCTCCTGGTCCCGGAACGTCTCCAGAATTGTTTTCCCGGAAGTTTCCGGATCTTCCACGTCCCGGATCACTTCCGTCAGGAACTGCTGGAGCGTGGCTGATCCAGCGGCTCCGAAGCGCCCTTTGCCATTGGAATCCGTATTCAGGTAGGCCACCGCCTTCTGCATCAGCTCGTCGCGGTGCTTCTCCACCCACTCGGTGGAGCCGATCAGTCCGAACTCCTCGGCATCCCAAAACGCCAGCTTGATGGTCCGCTTCGGGGTCCACCCCTGCTTCCGAAGCTCGGCTAAGGTGCGGGCTGTTTCAAGCAGAGCCGCGGCGCCGCTGACGGGATCATTGGCGCCGCTGACCCAGGCGTCGTGATGATTGCCGAACAAGATCCACTCATCCGGGTAGGTGCTTCCCGGGATGGTCGCGATGACGTTGTAAACGGGGCGCGTGGACCAGTCGAAAACAAGACTGAACCGGACGGTGGCCGGGCCGGGTCCCACGTGATAGGTGATAGGAAGCGCCCCGCGCCACTTCTCGGGCGCCACGGGGCCTTTCAGCGATTGCAGCAGGGGCTGCGCGTCGGCGTACGAGATCGGCAGGACCGGAATCTTCATCAGGGTCGTGGCTTCCTTGAGCGGAAGGCGGCGCCCGCCCCGCTCCGAGGCCCAGCCGGGAGTCAGCGGATCCCCCACCTGGACAGCCATGTCCATCACACTGCCGCGCTGCACGCCGCGAGGAGGACGGAATGGTCCGTCGGGGTAAACATCGCCATGGAAATAGCCGTCGTCTCTCGGGTCGGAATAGATGATGCAGCCAACGGCTCCGTTCTCGTAGGCCACCTTGGGCTTGATCCCTCGCCACGACGCGCCATAACGGGCAATCACGATCTTGCCCTTCACATCGATGCCCATTGACTTCAGAACCTGGTAGTCCTCCGGGAGGCCGTAATTGACGTACACGAGAGGCGCCGTAACGTCGCCTGCGGCAGAGTAGGCGTTGTAGGGCGGGAGCTGGTTGGGATGGGCAGAGGCCGGGTCTTCCGGGATAGCCGGTTCGCTGAGAGAAGCGCGGTAGCGTTTGGGCGCAACCATTTCGAGGACGCGCCGGGTCGGGTACGGCAGCAGCGCCTCGGTCGGCTCAATCTGCGCGTCGAGACCCCACTCCTTCAATAATCCGGCGATGTATTCCGCGACCTCCTTCGACCCGGGCGACCCAGCATGGTGCGGCTTCGCGGCCATCCGCTTCAAATACGCTCCAATCCTTGCTCGATCCGGGATGGCGGACGCCTTCTGCTCGAGTTGGTGCTGAGCGCGCCATTCCGGCATCGGAAATCCGCGCAGCGGGTTCGGAGGCGCGACTTGCGCCGCTACGAGCAGGAGGGCGAGGGAAGCGCCGGCGATACTGCCGGCCCATCGAACGGTCCTCATTGCTTCCAGGCAACCGCGGTGCCGGCGTTTTGAAGGAACCGCAAGAATTCCTGTGGGTTACGAGTCAGGCTGGGAAAGGTGGCGACAACTTGCTCGTCCGGAGTCAGAATCGCGTAGTACGGGATGGCGACCGTCGAAAACTTCTTCTCCTGCAGTTCCTGATTCACCATGGATGCCTCGTCAGTACCGTCAGTATAAAGCTCCACCAGCACAAACCTGCTGAGAGCCTCCTGAATCTCCGGCCGGGGGAACATATTCGCCTTCATCCAGTGGCAGTTGGTGCATGCATAGCCGGTAAAGCTCACGAATACGAGCTTGTTCTCCCGGCGGGCAAGCTCCAGCGCCTCCGCGTAGCTGTTCTTCAGCCACGCCGTCTTACTGCCGCCGCTCCGCGTCAGTCCTGCATCAGCGGCGGGCGGGGGCACATACGCGTCCAGGTCTCCCAGCCGGCCGCCGAACATGCCCGGCATCAGGCTGACCGCGAAGATCAGAAAGGCGGCGCCGATCAGCATCCGCGGTAAACCCAGAGGCTCTTGGGGTTTGACGCCCGGCAACCTCAGGAAACCGAGAAGGTAGAGACCCGGCAGCGCAAACAGGACCACCCAGGCCGCCAGGAACCGCTCCCGAGTGAGAAAGTTCCACTGTAACACCTGGTCGACGTTGCTGGCGTACTTTAGCGCGAGCGCGAGCAGAACAAAGCCGAGGACCACCTTGACGCGCCCCATCCAGCCACCGCTCCGAGGCAGACGGTTCAGCCAGGAAGGAAAGAGCGCCAGGAGGAAGAAGGGTAATGCCAGCCCGGCGGCGAAGGACATCATGCCGAGCAGAGGCTGCATCCGCTCCCCTTGCACGGACGCCGCCAGCAGCGAACCCACAAAGGGACCCACGCAGGCGAAGGAGGTGAGACAGAACGTCAAACCCATCAGCAGGGTTCCGATCAGGCCGCCTCGATCCGAGGCCGCTGTCAGCTTCGTCAGCAGGCCGGAAGGAAGGGTAATCTCAAAGGCTCCAAGCAGGCTCAGCGCGAATGCCACAAAGATGGCTGCAATAAAGGAGTTCACCCATGGATTCGATCCGAGCCGCACGACTCCGAAGGGCCCCAGAGCGGCCGTCGTGATCGCTCCCAACGAGGTGAAAAGAACGATGATGCCGAGGCAGAAAACACTCGCCTGCACGACCGAGTCCCGCCGCGTGCCGTTCTGTCTGTTCAGGAAGAACGACATCGTGATCGGGATCATCGGAAACACGCACGGAGTAAAAATTGCGGCGAGCCCGAAGCCGAAGGCAGCCAGCAGGAACCAGCCCAGTCCCCCAGTCAACGACGACGGCTGGTTCGGGGAATCCGCCACCGGGGTGATAGCTGCTCGAACCGGCTGAGAACCCTGGACGACTGCCGAATAGTTCGCTGGAATCGATGGCTGGACAGAGGGCGCAGCGGGGTCAATGGAGATGCTGGCCGATGCCGTCTTCCTTCTCGGTGGGAGGCACTGCCGGTCATCACACATCTGGTATCGGACCTGGGCAGTCAACTCCAGCGGCCCGGGCTGGGCATCTTTCGCAAGCTCGGCGACCAGGATGAAAGCTACTTCGTTTTCAAAAGTTTCTGTGTCGGAGTTGAAGTTTTCGTCGAATTTTCTGGTCGGGGGCGGCTGATAGATGGTGACACCGGCGATCGCAGGACTTTCCGCAAGCTTGACTTGGGTTGGAATGGGACCGGGCGGCGTCGTCAGAGAGTACAGGTGCCAGCCCGGGGCGAGCTTCGCTTTCAGTTTTGCCTGAACCTGGCTGCCGGGAGGGACCGTGGTGGATTCAACTTCAAGCGACCATTGGGCCGGGTCCAGCTTCTGGGCAGAAGCCAAGCCAATCGAAAGAAATACGGCGAATATCGCAGGAAGAAGCTTCAATTTAATCGGCGCTCGCTCCGAGCGTAGCACCGAGCTCGCCGGCGATGTGCCGGTTGATGCGCCCGTCGGCGAACTCCGCTGCAACCCTGATGGCGTTCTTGATCGCATTTGCATTAGAGCGGCCATGACAAATGATACAAACTCCTTTTACACCCAGCAGGGGAGCGCCCCCATATTCTGAGTAATCCAGCCGCTTCTTAAAATCCGTGTACGCCTGTCTGGACAGCACGTACCCGATCTTCCGGGTAATCGTGGCCTCGAGGGATTCCTGGAGCATGTGCTTGATCGCTTCCGCCAGGCCTTCGCTCACCTTCAGTACGACATTGCCGATGAATCCGTCGCAGACGATCACATCAACGGACCCGCTGAAGACATCCCGCCCTTCGACGTTGCCGACGAAGTTGATCGGCATGCCTTTGATGAGCGCGCTCGCGCTCCGGGTCAAATCATTTCCCTTGTGATCTTCCTCGCCAATGGAAAGCAGGCCCACCCGAGGCTGCTTGGTGCGAAAGATGACGCGGGAATAAACCTCCCCCATCAGCGCGAATTGCGATAGCATTCGCGGCGTGGAGTCGACGTTTGCGCCCACGTCCAGCAGAACAGCCGGCCTCCCAAGAACGGTGGGAAACGCGGACGCAAGGGCGGGTCGCTCAACCCCGGCCAGCATTCCGAGACACGTCTTGGCCGTGGCCATGACGGCGCCGGTGTTGCCAGCCGACACCAGGCCATTCGCAACACCGTCCCGAACCAGACGCGTGGCCACGCGGATGGAGCTATCTCGCTTGGTTCGCAAGGCTCGGGCGGCGCTATCCTCCATCGTGACCACTTCGCTGGCGTGCACGATCTGAACAGGCAAATCGCGCCAGTCGGGATGGCGATCCAATTCCTGCCGCAGGACTTCCTCGCGCCCGACAAGTATGACGCTGACATTCAGAGAGCGAGCGGCTCGGATCGCCCCTTCGACCTCAGGCTTCGGGGCGTAGTCGCCACCCATGGCATCGACAGCGATGGTCACCATAAGAGGGAATGAAGGGTATCGTCCGTCAGAACACCTATTCTGCGGCGACTTC
>JADGHK010000280.1 GCA_019686145.1 Bryobacteraceae bacterium
GCCAGCCATCGAGATTTTGTACTCTGCCAGCGCTCGCCATCACGATCACCTTGCTTCCCAGGATCTGGTTCAGTTCGATGGCGTGCGGTAAACGGTCTGGCTGAAATGCCGACGCGCTATTGTGAGTCGAGAAGCAGCGGATTCCGAGATCGTCCAGCAATTTCCTCACTTCTTTCGCGTAGCTGGGCGTCCATTCGTAGTAAGGGGCAAAGAACTCGACCCCCTCGTAGCCCAGCCTGGCGACCTGACGTACGGTTCCAAACAGATCGAGTTTAAGCTCGTCTCGCACAGAAAATAGCTCGAGACCAACCGGAATTCGCTTTGAAGGCGCTCCTTTCAGGAAAGGAGCGGCCGTGGCAAGAGTGAGAAATGATCGGCGGGAAACAGCATTGTGTCGCATACTTGGAACCTTAAAGTATCACATCCCGAAAGCCGCCCCGGCGGTCCCGCCCATGACGTGCTTCGTAAATAGACGGTTGCTTATAAAGCAGATGTTTCAGGTTGCGGCACGGAATTCGCGAACGAAGACTGAACCTGCAGAGGGATCGCGAGGCAATCGAAGGAGGGAGGGGCTGGACAGGCCAGCCCCCTGTGGAGCGAGGTCTCTAAAAGGAGAGACGCAAACCGAGGCGGAAGATCCGTTCAGGAACGTCACGCCCCAGTGAGTTGACGCCAGTAATCTCAAACACTCCCGACCGGAACCGGCCGTCCGGGAATGTCTGGAGGTTATTGATACCGCCGCTCGGGTTGTTGAACTTCGGCGTATTCGTGGCATTGAAGGCTTCAGCCCGAAACTCGAGGTTCACGCTTTCCGTAAAGCTAAAGCGGCGGAAGAGGCCAATATCCGTGTTGAACCATGCCGGTCCTCGAAGGCTATTGAAGCCTGCGGTGCCGAAACGCGGTTCGGTGACGCGTGCGAAAGCGGTGAAGTCGTAGTACGGCTGCCCGGGCCCGATGCCGCCGAGCTTCCTGACTTCCCGCTTCACCTGATCCGCGCGCTGGTCGTTTCCAGGCATCCTGAGAGAGCCGCCATCGGAAGTGACTGAAAACGGCGTACCGCTGAGGATGCTCGTAAGTGTATTGATTTGCCAGCCGCTGATCAAAGCATCGATCGCAGCGTTTCCAGCCGCCCACTTCTTCCCTTTGCCAAACGGAAGCTCGAAGACACCGCTGATCTGAAGGTTATGCGTGCGGTCGAAATTAAGCACGGTCCAGTTGAGGTCGTAGTACTCTGGCGCCTGAATGCGCGGACGTCCATTGTTGTCGTCGTTGCAGCAGATGCCCATCGCTTTTGAGAACGTATACGATACGTTCAACTGGAGGCCGTTGGTGAAGCGCCGGCTGAGGGTCGCCTGCAGCGAGTGATACGTTGAGCCGTTCGCCGCATCCACCAGATTGGTCGCCACGGTTCTTCCAAAGAGGTTGAAGAACTTCTGACCCGCGCGGTCAGCCCCAATCACACGGCCGGCGTTCAGATCCACGACACCCGAAATGTTCACCGAACGGTTGGCTACGTACCCGACCTGGCCAATGAACCCTGCCGGAAGCTGGCGTTCAATGGTGAAGTTCCAGTTCATGATGTAGCCGCGCGTAAACCTGTCATCCGTACTATTCAGAGCATACTTGGGGTCCAGCGCCACTCTGCCGTTCTCGATCTGCGGAATGGGAACCTCAGGCAGCCCCTGGTCAAACGTGGTCGCCCATCCGAGGGACGTCGCATTGACATTCAGAACGGCAAGAATCGGGTAGTTCGTCCGAAGAGGCCGCGCCAGATTCCACGGATCCCAGTTCACGCCAAAGCCGCTTCGGATGACCGTGGTATCCGTGGCGCGATAAGCAATGCCGAGACGGGGTGAAAAATAGAGCTTGCCCACTTTTGTGCCGCAGTCCTTTGGAACATCGCCGAGACCGCAAACCAGCATGATGTTGTTGGCGAAGTCGTACCGCTCCATACCGCGATCTTCGCGCACGGGCATGGGGAAGTACTCATAGCGGGTGCCAAATGACAACGTCAGCTTCCGGTTGACCTGCCACTGGTCCCGGATGTAGGCGCTATACATCGTCGTCCGTGTCGTGTACACATCCGGAACCTGAAGGAGGCGGCCAGCTTCGGTAGACAACCCGAGTAAGAAGCTCGCCATCGCATTGTAGTTGCTTCCGGCGGAGGTGCTGTTACCGGTCCGGAGCTGCGTCGGGCCTTGCCCAAAGTTGAGGCGGCCCGCAGCGCTCGCTGCGCCGGCGTTCGCAAACTCAGGCTGCGTGTGGTTCAGCCGAAGGTGGTAAATGTCTACGCCGAACCGGATATTGTGGTTTCCCCTCGTCCAGTTTCCGTTTGCCACGTACTGGAACTGAGGGTCGTGCCGGAAGTACGGCATGAAGTTCTCTGTGCTGCCGAACGCCTCAAATCCGCTAATACCGAATCCAGGCATACCGGATTCGAACCGGCGGGTTCCATTCGTGCCAGGAATCTTGAAATCATCCCGGCCCGTGTTCGGTCCCAAACCAGGCTGCTCAACATTGGCGTCCATGAGCGTGTAGCCGAAGTAAGCGTCCACAATGAACGTCGGCTTCACAACATACGTGGTTGCCACCGTGCCGCTCCAGGTTCCGCCGTATCCAGTACCCGGATTGCTGGCGCTGTTAATCCCGTTACCGCCGATGCCCTCCCCAAAAGTTGTCTGGTTAAATGTGTCGAATTTGAGCCAGCTCAGGCGCGCGTATGACGTCCACTTATCATTGATGTTGTAATTCACCTTACTATCGATGGTGTGCCGGTCAAAGGAAAACGGCGCGCCGGCGAAGTAATTTTGACTCAGCACACCGCCCGTCTCTACGTTGGGCAACGGAAGCAGCGACATCAGGCGCTTCGACAATGGGTGAATGCGGCTATCCGGGATGATGTTCCCCGGAAACGGCTGGCGTCCGGTGCCATTCGTCGGATCGCCAGTTAGTGGGTCGTAGATCACAGTGTTGGACTGCGAGAGATCTCCCGCTCTCATCGCCGCTGTTGGCACCGTCACGCGCTTCGAAGCAAAGCGGCGGTCGTAAGTACCCTCGTAACTGACGAAGTAGAACAGCTTGTCCTTGCGAATCGGACCGCCAAGGCGGCCTCCGTTCTGGTTATACACAAATTTCGGCAGATCCTGATCCGCCGGAAGGAAGAAACCGCGCGACTGGCTCCAGTTGCCCATGTGATACCAGAAGCCAGCGCCATGCAAGTCGTTCGTGCCGGAGCGAATCTGCACGTTGACCGATGCTCCGCCGGCAAGTCCCTGCTCGGCATCAAAGCTGTTAGTAACGATGTTCACATTCTCGATCGACTCAAGCGCGGGAACATACGATGCAATGTGCGGGAGCCAGATATTTGTCGCGCTCGCGCCGTCAATCCGGATGTTGTTCGATGCGGTGTTCGTTCCGTTCGTGCTGAAGCTCATCGCACGGGACGGGTTCGACGGAATCGAGTGCGGCGTCGAGGGCGGCGAGATTCCAGGCACAGTAATAAACAGCGCCTGATAGTTGCGTTGACCGGGCACCGGGATGTCGGTCAGCGTTTTCGTCGTCATTTCGGTACGAACTTCCGCCCGGTCGGTCTGCAGACTCTGCGCCTGCGCGCTGATCACCACGCTCTCATTGACCGACCCGACCTGAAGAGTGAAGTCAACACGGGCGACGGAGTTGATCGTGACAGTTACATTCTCATTGGAAACGGGACGGAAACCCTCCTTCGCGACCTTGACAATGTATCTTCCACTGGGAACAGTTGGGATAGAATAGCCGCCTACATCATTGGTAGTAACAGATCGGGTTTGATTTGTTTCCAGGTTAGTGATGACGACCTGAGCGCTGGGCACGGCCGCCCCGCTGGCGTCTGTAACAGTTCCTACGATCGAGCCGTAAAGCACTTGCGCATACGTGGGCAACGGGATCACTGCTAACACGGCCCAAAAACAGACGAGCCACACCACACGTGGGTGGATCCTGAGTAATAGTTGTGACATTAATTATCCCCCTAAGCTATGCCGGCTCCCCTTACCATGAAGTCAGCAACTTGCGGGTGATGATATAACAAACGAAATCAAAAGAAAAGGGGTAATAACTGATAGATCAGTAATATGACGGCAGCCAGATCCGTAAGGTGAGTATCTGGCATATCAGGCAGCGCACAGTAGCCAGCTACTACTTTGTCAGCAACCGCGATTACCTAAGATCGAACCGCAGCACGGCTTTACCGAGGTGAATTTCGTCGCCGCTCATCAGCCTGGTCCCGCGGCGGTCACGTGGAACTGGCTGGGAGACGCCATCGCGAAGGATCCACAGGCCGCAATTGTTCTCTCCTTGGTTGTCCCGTGCGTACCATCGATCGTTGTATATGCGGTACTCTCCGGCTGCCTTGTGATAATAGATGTGAGCGTGCTCCCGCGAGACAGTGCGGTTAATCGGCGTGTCTTTGACGAAGGCAAGCTGGTTGCGGCGAATCAGTCCGGCAGCGCCGTAGACTTCCTCGGTCCTGCCGATGTTAATACGCGCCTTGTCCAGGCTCAGCTCGGAGCAGGTTGCGTCTCCTTGTAGGACGGTGAGCTTTCC
>JADGHK010000281.1 GCA_019686145.1 Bryobacteraceae bacterium
GCTGCATTCTTCACCCACGCGTCCCGGATGTTCCATTCCCTGGGAACCGACCAGTCGAACACCTGCGTGCCGCTAGGGACTTCATGAATCTGGAGAGGGATTCTTTCGCGAATGCGCGCGAGCGTCTGCCGAACGCCGTCGCCCGTAATACTTCGGCAAATTGGATACAGATCGGCGATGAACTGGTGCATCGACGCGCCAGTTCTTCCGGGCTCGATGAAGAGCCTTACGGGATCCGGTCGGATGGGGACAGGCTTCATTTTCGCAATGGTCTCAATGCAAGATCCGTAAGTTCACCTCTACACGGCAGTGCAAGCGAGTAGAGAATCGATGCAGCAACGTCAGAAGGCTGTAGGAATCGTTCCGGGCAGCGCTGTTTATCTGCTTCGTGCATCGGTGTGGCTGTCTTGCCCGGAAAGATGCTAATGACGCGAATGCCGTCGGCGTTCACTTCCTGCCGCAAGCTGTCGGCGAGAGCCCTGAGTCCATACTTCGTCGCTGAGTAGAGACCGGCTCCAGACTTGGCAGTCAAACCAACTGAGGAGTTTACAAAGACCACCTGGCCGGGCCGCACCCTGAGCAAGGGCAGCAGTGCTTTCGTCAGTAGAAACGGAGCCCGAAGGTTGACTTTATAGAGCATGTCAAGATCCTCTGCGGTGGCCTGCTCCAGCGGTCCCACCCTCAGCACTCCCGCAGCGTGGACCAGGATATCGACCTGACTCAAGCTGGAGCGCAGTGTCTTGCCGAGCCTCTCAATCTGATCTACGTCGGACAGGTCCACACAACTGCTTCCAGGGCCATCGGTGAGGCGGCGTCCGACAAGCCACACTTTCGCGCCTGCGCGTTTGAGGGCCAGCGCCACCGCCTGCCCGATCCCGCTCGTAGCTCCCGTGACGACGGCTGTTTGATCATGGAAAACGTCTTCATCCAGTCCGCACGCTTGCAGCCAGCTCATGTATGCGCCTGCTTCAGAGAGGGAGTGACCTGGAAGTCGGGAAAGTTCCGGTCGCGCTCCGAAATGACAGTCACCGGGAGCGGCCAGCGGATTTTGTGGACCGGATCATTCCAACGGACACCGCGCGCCAGTTCCGGAGCGTAGGCAGCGGAAATGTAATACTCCACCTCTGCCTGGTCTGTGAGCGTCTGATACCCGTGAGCGCACCCCTTGGGTACGTACATCATCAAACGGTTTTCCGAGTTGAGAACGAAGCCCGCGTGCTGAAGGAACGTGGGGGAGTCAGGGCGAATATCAAGCACTACGTCATAGATCGCTCCCCGAATGCAGCGGACGAGCTTCACCTCCTCGTTGGGGGCTAGCTGATAATGCAGGCCGCGCAGCGTCCCTTCTCGATGATTGAAGGCAACGCTGCACTGACTCAGAGCAGGGTCGAGGCCAAGCTGCTCAAACTCCTCCCGGCACCAGGTCCGCATAAAGTACCCGCGCTCATCGATGTGAGGCGAAGGTTCAACGATAAATGCTCCTTGAACGGGCAGCTTCCGGAGATTCATGACAGTACCACAGCTTGTCGAAGGTTCACCCAGCGGAGCGATGAATCGAGGAGGCCGCCGGACATCAGGGCGCGGATCTGCTTGAGGCGCTGGTAGCGAGGGCCGTCGACATCCTCGTACGGAAAGCCCTCCCGAGTAAAGGCCCGATACAACTGGTGCGCCCCGCTCTCGACCGTCCATTCGGTTTTGAAGTTAGGGAGCGTCCGATGGATCTTGCTGAAGTCGACGCGGTAGCATCGGAGGTCGCCTGTGGCTCCGGGTGCATACTCGATCCTCGACCCCGGAACGATCCGGTTGACGATCTCGGCCACCTGCCAGATCTGATAGTTCTCGTCGTTGGACCCCACATTGAAGCTCTGGTTGTGAATCAGGCTGCGAGGCGCCTCGAGCGCTGCCAGGATCGACCGGCCGACATCCTCAACGTGAACAAGCGGTCTCCACGGTGTGCCGTCGCTCTTCAGGTAGATGACGCCGGTGGCGCAGGCGCTGGCGACGAGGTGGTTGACCACGAGATCGAGACGCAGCCGGGGGGATAGTCCGTACACCGTGGCATTGCGCAGGAACACGGGCGAAAAGGAATCGTCCGCGAGACGGCTTACTTCCTGCTCTGTAAGCACCTTTGACTTCGCGTACGCCGTCAGCGGCTGAAACTCCGCTTCCTCCGTGACCATGTCCTCGCCGCTCGCTCCATACAGGCTGCAAGAGGAAGCGTACAGGAACAGCGGGACCCCCGCTTCCTTCGCCAGCCTCGCGAGGCGTACGCTCGCCGCGTAATTGATATCCATCGTGAGCTCGGGGTTCAGGTCGCCCAGCGGATCGTTGCAAAGTGCTGCCAGATGGACGATTGCGTCGAATCCTTCGAGATCCGATGCCTGGACGTCCCGTAGATCGCAATCCAGTTGAGGCACTCGCGGAGGCGCCTCTCCGAAGGTGCAGTGCTCGAAAAGGCCCGTATCGAGGCCTACGGTTTCATGCCCGGCGGCGGCAATCATCGGCGTGATCACCGAGCCAATGTATCCTTTGTTTCCGGTAATCAGAACTCGCATGACTCCTCCAGCAGAAGCAACGTCAACTGCACACGGTTGCAGCCACGGTGTCCTCAATCGAATCCAGAATCCGCGGCTTCGGGATAGGAACGATGAATTTGCCGCCTCGCCGCCGATAGTCCGCCTGCTGGCTGATAATTTCCCGAGAGACGTTCCAGGGGAGGATCAGGACATAATCAGGCATCTCCCGCTCGAGCGCCTCCGGCGCATAGATGGGAATCCGGGATCCCGGCAGCAGAAGATTTTGTTTGTAGGGGCTCCGATCCACCGTGAACTCGATGAGATCGGTGCCGATCTGGCAGTAGTTGAGCAGCGTGTTCCCCTTGGCCGGAGCGCCATAGGCTGCCACCCGCTTTCGTTCCCGCTTCAGGCCGCACAGAAGCTCCAAGAGGTCGCTTCGGAGGTTCGCCACCTGCTCGCTGAACGATGCCCATCGATCCGGACCGGTGAGCCCTTCCAGCCGCTCCTCTTCCAGCACCGCTTCCACGCTGGGATGAACGGGACGGTACGGCCGCGGCTGCAGAAAGACTCTCAAAGAGCCTCCGTGCACCGGCTGGCGTTCGACGTCGAAAATTTCGAGCCCTGCGCGGTTTGCGAGAATCTGAACTGCTGACAGGGAATAGTAGAAGACGTGCTCGTGGTAAATTGTGTCGAACTCGACGTGACGAAGCAGCTCGAGCACATGGGGAAACTCGAAGACAGCGCAGCCGGTATTCGCCAGGACCGCCTTAACGGCGAGCAGGAAGTCATTGATCTGCGGAACGTGAGCCAGGACGTTGTTTCCGATGAGTAAGTCGGCGGGGCCGAACGTGGCGAGGATATCGCGCGCAGCTTCGCTATCGAAGAACCGGTTGTAGGTGGGAATGCCCTTACGTATGGCGTGCATCGCGATGTTCGCGGCCGGCTCCACGCCTCGAACTGGAATTCCCCTCCGCTGAAAGTACTGCAGCAGATATCCATCATTGCTGGCTACCTCGACCACGCGGCTGGAGGTGTTGAGTCTCAATCGCCGTATCAGCGAAGACGCCATGCGGCTCGCGTGTTCGAGATAGCTTTCCGAGTAGGAGGAGAAATACAGATATTCGGAGAACAGATGTTGCGGCGGAACGCGGTCTGTCAGTTGGACGAGATGACAGGATCCGCAATATGCGACCGCCAGGCGGTACCGCGGTTCAGGCTGGTCCGCAAGCTCCGGCTTTATATAGGAGTTAGCGAGCGGCGTGGTGCCGAGATCAAGAAACGGCTCTCCGAGCGCCGCTCCACAACCAAGACAAGAGTTCGCCTGGTCCGCTGAGGAGATTGTGCCCATGAACTGCTGCTCCTTTACTTAGATTTGACTCCCTGAAAGTTGCGGTCTGTCGTGAAGGCTAAGTTTTGGTTGACTGCGGCCCGCGAGCGACGAGCGCAGCGGCGCTGACGTCACTGATATCCGCCCGCAGGCCGCCCTCATCCTGATCCGAAGAATCCCAGATGCGCCAGGGGGCCGTGCCGCTCTGCCACATCTTGTTCAGTAGCTCCATTTCCCGGAGAGTGTCCATGCACTGCCAGAAGCCGCAATGCGTATAGACGGCCAGCTGGTTGATCTTCGTGAGACTGACCAATAAGTCTTCGAGCTTCGTCCCATCGCCGTCAATCAGATTAAGCACCTCCCGCTGCATCACGAAGAACCCTCCGTTGATCCAGCTCGTACTTACCTGCGGCTTTTCCTGAAAGGTCTTCACGATGCCGTTTTCCATCGACAGCTCCCCGAAACGGGATGATGGGTGAACGGCCGTTACTGTTGCCAGCTTTCCGGATGAGTTATGGTGTCGGATCAGGGCGCCAATGTCGATATTGGCCACGCCGTCGCCATAAGTTGCGAGGAATTGATCTTCGGTAATGTATCTGGCGACTCGCTTCAACCGGCCTGCAGTTTCGGTCTTCTGACCAGTCTCAGCCAGAGTGACCCTCCAGCCACGCTCGCTATGTCCATTGTGTAGTTCCACCTCGGACGAGCCGAGTGTAACAGTGACGTCGCAGTTTCGAAAT